>JBDTOH010000130.1:0-11844 GCA_039933355.1 Gemmatimonadota bacterium
CGACCTGCGCGAGCTCGGTGTCGCCGCCGGACGTCGGGTAGGAAGCGACGACCCCGGTGTGGCACGCGACGGCGCGCACGAGAGTGCTCCGAGACGGCGAGGAGCTGCTGGTAGCGGCGCGGCTGCGAGAGGTGTTCGGCGGGGCTCTGCGTTAGGTCTCGGGCCGCGAGGATCAGGGGGGATATGAGCCGGGGTCGTTTGGCCGTTGCCGCCGGTGTGGCCGTGGCGGCGTTGGGGGCGTGCTCGCATCGCGGGGGGTTGCTCGCCCCCGAGCCGAAGGCGCTCGCGCGGGCGGCGCCCGACAGCTTCGACGTCAGGATCGAGTCGAGCCGTGGTCCGTTGGTGATTCGGGCGCGGCGGGCGTGGTCGCCACTCGGGGTGGATCGGTTCTACTATCTCGTGCGACACGGCTACTACGACGAGGCGCGGTTCTTCCGCGTCGTGGGCGGGTTCGTGGCGCAATGGGGATTGTCGGGCGATCCGCTGGTCAATCGGGCCTGGAACGACAAAAGTATCGTGGACGAGCCGGTGCGGGCATCGAACACGCGGGGCAAGGTCGCGTACGCGCGCGGCGGACCGAACACGCGGTCGGTCCAGCTCTACGTCAATCTCGGGGACAACGTCCGGCTCGACACGCTCAGCACCTTCGGTTTTCCTCCGATCGGCGAGGTCGTCTCTGGGATGGGCGCGATCGACTCGCTAACCCACGAATACGGCGGCACCCGCGACGCGCGGTTGCCGGGCCCGTCGCAGGACTCGATTCGGATTCAAGGGAACGGCTATCTTCTGCGGGCGTTTCCGAAGCTCGATTGGATCCGACGAGCCGCGGTGGACCGGGAGTGGGGACGACCGCGGTAGGTGAACGCCGGTACCGGTTCGGGCATCCATCTTGGGCCCGCCAACACAGGCGGGCCTGCTGCGTATGAGGAAGGGCGACTCTTGCGCCGGGCCTGAGCGGGGGGCCGCGGCCGCGAAAGACATGCAAGGAGACAGACGCGTGAAGTGGGTTTCTCGGGCGATTTTCGCCCTGCTGGCGCTTGTGCCGGCGAGTCGGGCCGGGGCTCAGGTCGGCAGCACCACGGACATTCTGACGGGCACCGTCACCAACGATAAGGGCCAGCCGGTGGCCGAGGCGATCGTCGAGGCCTACTCGCTCGACACCCGGGTCACCCGGACCACCAAGACCGACCCGCGCGGGCGCTATCGGATTCTGTTCCCCGACGGGGGCGGCCAGTATCGATTGACGGTCCGATTCATCGGCCTGTTGCCGGTCCAGCGCACCATCGCGAGGCAGGCGGACGAAGACCGGATCGTGTTCGACGTCAGATTGTCTTCATCGCCGCAGCAGCTCCAGGACATCGTCGTTCGGGGTCGCAGCAATCGAAACAACAACTTCACGCCGCCCACGCCCGGCTCCACCGAGCGCCCGCTCAATCCGGATCAGGTCGCCCGGCTCCCGATCGACGCCAGCGATCTCAATCTGCTCGCCACGCTCGCGCCCGGCGTGGTCAACGTCGCGGGAACCGACTCGTCCGCGCAGGGGTTTTCCGTGGCGGGACAACGCCCCACCGCGAATGCGATCACGCTCGACGGGGTCGCGTTCGGCTCGGGGTCGGTACCTCAGGATGCGATTCGATCGACGCGGGTGATCACCAACAGCTACGACGCCTCCCGCGGGCAATTCAGCGGCGGTCAGATCGCGACGACCACGCGGAGCGGCACCAACGTCTTGCAAGGCACGTCCAACTACAACCTCCGCGACCGCGCCTTCACGATATCGGACGAAACCGACAATCCGTTCACGACCGGCTTCACGCAACATCAGCTCTCGTTCGGCCTGGGCGGGCCGCTCAAGAAAGACAAACTGTTCGTCTTTGGTTCGGCGCAGGGAAGGTTCCGGGCCGACGACATTCAATCGCTGCTCAACGCCCCCCGGACATCGCTCGAGCGCCTCGGCGTGAGCCCCGACTCGGTGAGCCGATTCCTGAACGTCGTGACGAGCGCGGGCGTGATCAGCTCGCTCGGGGCCGACGAGGACAGCCGGGCCACCGACGATCTGAGCTCGGTCGTTCGAATCGACTACAACCTGACGCAGGAGCACACGCTCACGTTCCGGGGCGACTACCGGCACAACTCGACCGATCCGACCCGGATCGGGCCGCTCTCTCTTCCAACGACTGGGGGACGCTCGCAGAATTCCTCCGGAGGCGGCATGGTCACGCTGAGCTCTCGGGTCGGGGCGATCATCAACGAGCTTCGCGCCTATCGCTCGGGAAGCTCACAGGAAGCGTCGATCTTCACCCAGTTGCCCCAGGGCCGGGTCCAGGTGGCCTCCTTGCTCGACGACGGGTCGCAGGGCGTGGCGAACCTAACGTTCGGCGGAAACCCCGGCCTGCCGCAGACCACGTCGAGCCACAACCTCGAGCTCGCCGACGAGCTGTCGTGGATTCCCGGAGCCGGCGGGCATCGGGTCAAGGTTGGGCTGACCTACAGCGGCGCCCGGACCGAGCAGGACGCGTCGTTCAACCGGTTCGGAACCTTCACGTTCCAATCGCTCGGCGACCTGGAGGCCGGTCGCCCGGCGACCTTCACCCGGACGCTTGCCCCGACGCTCCGGGCAACGAGGAGCAACAACTCGGCGGTTTACCTTGCCGACAGCTGGCGGGTCTCGAGCGCGTTCCACGTCACCTACGGCGGGCGGGTCGAGCACACGACATTCGGCGGTCAGCCGGCGCTCAATGCGGAGGTGAACCAGCTGTTCTCCCGGAGGACCGATCTCTGGCCTTCCGAGACGCACGTCAGCCCGCGAGCCGGTTTCACCTGGATCGTGGGCGGGCTCGATCCGCAGACTCCTCCCCAGCTTTTCATCCGCGGCGGCATTGGAGAGTTCCGCAGCTTGGTGCCCACCGGCCTGATCGCGGCGGCTCAGGCAGCGCCCGGCTTCTCGGACGCGGAGGCTCAGCTCGTCTGCATCGGCCCCGACGCGCCGACGCCCGATTGGAGCGCGTACCGGGCCAACGTGGCGGCCATACCGGCCGCCTGCACGGCGGGCGCTTCGAGCGACCTGCCGACCCGGAATCCAACCGTTACCGTGTTCGACCCCGGCTTCACCGCGCCGCGCGCCTGGCGGGCATCGTTAGGCGCGACTCGCCGATTTGGGCTCTACTCGGTGGGAGCGGAGTTCAGCTGGGCCCGAGGCGTGAGCCAGTCGGGCTTCACCGACCTCAACCGGGGTGGACCGCAGTTCTTCCTGGCGACGGAGGGTGGCCGGCCGGTGTTCGTGCCGGCCGCCACGATCGATGCCACGACCGGGGCGACGGGACTGTTCGCCTCGAGAAAGTATCCCCAGTTCGGCCAGGTACTCCAGATCGACAGCCGGCTCGGATCGAAGACCGGGCAGATGGTGCTGACGTTCAACGGGATCACGAAGAAGGGCGCGCTCCTCAACCTGTCGTACACCTTGATGCGGGCTCGCGACCAATCGTCGGGGACGCAATTCGGCGGCGCGCAGCGCGGATTCGCGAGCCAGACCGCCGGCTTCGATCCAGATCTCCGCGAGTACGCCACCAGCGACTTCGAGCGGCGCCATTCGTTCCTCGCAACGGTCACCTGGCCGATCGGCGAAAGCCTCGAGCTGACGTCGATCGGCCGGCTCACCAGCGGAACGCCGTACACACCGCTCGTGAGCGGCGACATCAACGGGGACGGGGCGAGCAACGATCGGGCCTTCATCTTCGGCGCGAGCGGGGCTCCGGACTCGGCCTCCGGCAACGGCATGTCCAGACTTCTCGCCGGCACCTCGGCCTCGGTCCGCGAGTGCCTGCTTCAGCAAATGGGCACGATTGCCGCGAGGAACAGCTGTCGAGGGCCGTGGCAGCCGTCGCTGGACCTACAGGTCAACTTCCGGCCGAGCTGGTTCTCACTCAAACGGCGGCTCAACATCTCGCTCGTCACCAGCAACCTCCTCGCCGGCTTGGACGAAGCGTTCCACGGCTCGAACAACTTGAAGGGCTGGGGCCAGTTTACCCGTCCGGATCCGACGCTTCTCTACGTCCGCGGCTTCGATCCCGTTTCGAACCGGTACCTGTACACGGTGAACGAACGCTTCGGCGCCACCGGGACCAACACCAACGCGATCCGGCAACCGTTCCAGATCGGCTTGCAGATGCGGCTCACAATCGGACCGGACCGTCAGCGCGAGTTTCTCCAGAACCTTCGCGGCGGCGGCGCGGGCGGGTTCTTGAGCCGGCTCGAGAGCATCATGCCGAATCCGCTCAAAGCGATCTTGGACATCCGGATCGCGTTACACCTCGAGGACGCGCAGGCCGACCGGCTCAAAGTCGCGGCGGACTCGTTCGACCTTACCACCAAAGCGCTGGCGGAAAAGGTTCGCAAGGAAGTGGACAAGGCCGGCGTGAATCCTGATCCGGCGCGACTCTTCGCCACCATTCGGCCGGCGATCGAGGAAGCCCAGGCCGCTTCGAGCGCGGCACTCAAGACCGCGCAATCGATCCTAACGCCGGCACAATGGAACGAGGTGCCGGATCGGATCAAGAACCCGCCGCGGTTTGGGCCGGGCGGCGGAAGGCCTGGGGGCAGAGGACAGAGGCCGCCGGGCTAGAGGAGCTCTGAACTCGGAAGTCGGAAATCGGGACTGCACCCGCTCGCGGGGCTCGAGCGACCTGGTCCAGCGCCGCAGCCCCGACTCCCGATTTCCGACTCCCGTCACCTCTGTACCGCAAAGTACTTGACGATCCTTGCTCGGCGCCCTATCCTAGAGGCAGCGTCCCTTCCAACCCGGTGTGTGCATGTCGACCCTCGCCCGCTTCTTCTATCCGGTCCCTGCGCGTCGCTCCGTCCCAGGCATCATCGCCTGGTGGGAGCGCCGGAGACTTGGCTACAACATCGTGGTCGGCGCTACCGGTCTCTTGAGCTTGGGAATTGTCTCGCTGTTCAGTGTGCTGCCGCCGGCAACTCACTTCGCGATCCCCTGGATCGCCCCGATCGTGTTCGGGGTCATGGCCAACATCTGCTACTCCCTCGGCTGGGCGGTCGAGTCGCTTTTCCACGTCGTGTGGCGCGAGGAAGTGCAGCCGGTGGGCCCAGTGCTTTTCCGACAGGGCGTCCTCTTCGCGGTGGGCGTGACGCTCTTGCCGGTCGTGATCGCGGGGATCGGCTGGGTGGCGAGGGTGGTGTCGATGTTGTTCTAGGGACGGGGAAGTCGGAAGTCGGAAATTGGGAGCTCCCCAGCCGCCGCTGGCCGGTCGTGACGTTTCCGATTTGCGACTTCCGACCTTGACAGCTTCCGCCTCCTCCCGCCACTTTGTTCCCATGCTTCGCACCCTGATCAGCCGCCAGAGCTATTACTACGCGACCCGCATCTCGGGCCGCGCGCGGAGCTATAGGCAAGTGTAGACGCAGCACACTTCGAGCTCTCCCGAACGGTCCGTGATGTCACGGGCCTTTTTTATTGCCTTGACCTGAGGTTTTCATGATCGACGTGACCATTGCCGCGCAGCCGACTCGTTACACCGACGAAGAGCACGATGTCTGGAAGACGCTCTACGCTCGTCGTCTCGGCGAGCTTCCCGGGACCGCCAGCGCGCGATTCATGGCAGGGATCGACGCGATCGGACTTGGGCCCGATCGGGTCCCGGACCTCGCCGACGTCAATCGGCGGCTGGCTCCGCTCACCGGGTGGCGCGCGGTTCCGGTTGGCGGGTTTCTCCCCGCGGCCGATTTCTTCGCAATGCTCTCCAAGCGCGAGTTTCCGACTACCGTCACCGTTCGCGCGCGCGAGCACCTCGAGTACGTCTCCGCCCCGGATATTTTTCACGACGTGTTCGGTCATGTTCCGCTTCACGCCGATCCTGCGTTTGCCTCCTATCTCCAGCATTTCGGCGCGGTCGCGGCAGCCTCGCCGAGCCCCGACGCGCTTCAGCGGCTGACGCGGCTGTTTTGGTTTACGGTGGAATTCGGTCTGATCCGAGAGGGCGGGGAAGTGCGAGCGTACGGAAGCGGGCTCATCTCGTCGTCAGCGGACGCGCGGAACGCGCTCGGACCCGGCTGCGACCGGCGACCCTTCGCCCTCGACGAAGTCATGGCCACGGATTTCGAGATCGATCGTCTGCAGCCAGTGCTCTATGTCGTGGATTCGTTCGAGCAGCTCTTCGCCGAGATGTCAGCGTGTCTGGCGGTGCCGGCGGAATGTTAGGGCGGGAAGGCGGTAGGACGGCAAGTGAGAGGGTAGGACGCTAAGGCGGTAAGACGGTAAGATTCAGGACGGCGGCCCGGGACTTCGCCTTCTCTGCGGAGAACCGGGCCGCATGGGGGCTGGGAGCGAGCTGTTCGCCCCTGACCATGACCCTTAAGTCCTATTCCCTATTCCCTAGTCCCTCATGCCTCCCTTGATCGCCATCGACGTGGAATCGCTTCGGTTTCGGGCTCGCCTCGAGTCGGACAAGTGCCCCGCAACCTGCGCCGCTTTTCTCGCGCAGCTGCCGTGGGAGAGCCGGCTGGTCCAGGCCAGGTGGAGCGGAGAGTCTGCCTGGATTCCGCTCGGCGCGTTGGACCTGGGCGTTGGAATCGAGGCCGCCACGAGCACGCCATCGCCTGGAGACCTTCTGTTCTATCCAAAGGGTGTGAGCGAGACCGAGATCCTGTTTCCCTACGGCATCACGCGATTCGCGAGCAAGTTCGGGACGCTCGAGGGCAACCACTTCTTGACCATCATCGAAGGCGCGGAGCAGCTCGAGGAGTTGGGGCGGCGGGTGCTGTGGGAGGGAGCCCAACCGATTCGGTTCTCGGTGGCGCCGTGAGTCGTCCGATCAGTCGGCGTCGAGCGTGCCACGGACTCGGTTGAGCAGCGCCACTGCGGTGAACGGCTTCTCGATCAGCTCTACGCCAGGGTCGAGCAGCCCCCGCCGACCAAGCGCGTCCGCGGTGTATCCCGACATGAAGAGAACTCTCGGTTCCGTGCGGATCGTTTTCGCCTGCTCGACAAACTGGCGCCCACCCATCTCGGGCATGACGACGTCGGTCACCACGAGGTGGATCGGGCCTGAATACGTCCGGCAGATGTCGAGCCCTGCGAGCGGGCTTGCCGTCTCGAGGACGTGGTAGCCCGCGTTGGTGAGGATCCGCGTGACCAAGCGCCGCACCGGATATTCGTCTTCCACGACGAGAACCGTTTCCGAGCCGCGAACCCGCGCCGGAGGATCGACCGCGGCGGTCTCGAAAGGCGGATCGAACGTCTCGGCCCGGGGCAAATAGATCTTGAACGCCGTCCCGATCCCGATGCTGCTCTCCACGCCGATGAATCCGCCGCTTTGCTTCACCGTTCCATACACCATCGCAAGGCCGAGCCCGGTGCCGGTACCGAGCGCCTTCGTGCTGAAGAACGGCTCGAAGACGCGCTCGAGCACGGCCGGGTCAATGCCTTCGCCGGTGTCGCTCACGGTCACGAGGATGTAGTCGTCTTCGCCGCCAGGCGCCGACGGCACCAGCGAACGAGGGTCGAACCGAGTGGTCGAAGTCTGGATCGTCAGCCGGCCGCTGCTTGGCATGGCTTGGCAGGCGTTGGAGACCAGGTTGACGAGAACCTGCTCGATTTGATTCGGATCAACCAGCACCGTGCCCAAGCTCTCACCCAATTCGAGCCGCAACTGCACGTGGTCGGGTACCAGGCGTCGCAGCACTTCGGCAAGCTGGGCCACGAGCAGCGAGAGGTCGACCAGCCGTGGCTGCAGCGTCTGCCTTCGGCTGAAGGCGAGCAACTGCCGGGTCAGCGATGTCGCCCGAGACGCGGCTTTCTTGGATTCCTCCGCAAATTCGAGGAGGCTCGGCTGCTCGGCGAGGGCGGCGATCAGCAGATCGGAGTACCCGGAGATGATCGTCAGGATGTTGTTGAAATCGTGGGCGACTCCGCCGGCCAGCTTGCCGACCGCCTCGATTCTCTGCACCTGCCGCAGCTCTGCCTCGCGTTGCTGGAGCGCGGCCTCTGCTTGTTTGAGCTCGCTCACATCGACGAAGAGGAGCACGACCCTGTCCGACTTGGTCCGGCGCACCGTGCTGCGGAGCCAACGCCCGTTGGTGAATTGGTGTACCTGGCCGATCCCATCGGTCCCGGTTGGAGCGAGCTGCATCGCGATCCAGTCGGCCTTCTGGAGCCGGCCCGAGGCCACCGCGACGGGGGTCGCGGCCTCGGCGAGGAACTCATCCGCCGGGATCCCGCGCTCAATCTTTCCAGTGGGGATCGATAGAAATGAGCACAGATTCTCGTTCCAGAGGATGAGGCGATTGCCCGAGTCGAGCAGCGCGAAGGCCGCGGCGGATTCGGAGATCTCGAGCCACTCCTGCCGCTCGCTGTGGAACTGGGTGAGCAAGGCGGCGTTCAACTGCTTGGTCTTGAGGTCATCGATGAATGTGGCGTAGACCACTCGGGTCGCTGCGAGCATCGCGAGGGCGAACACAATCCCCTCCAGGCCGACGCTCAAATGGGGACCCCGTCCTTCGGCGAGAAACCAGACGATTGGCGGGACCAGGGTGCCGACGATGTACAGCGACGCGGCCATCGGCACCGCCGCGAGCGTCGTGGTGGCGCCGGCGGCCATGCCGCAGAGGACCACGACGAGCGCCATCTGATTGACGGGCGGGATGTCCTTAAGGAAGACCGCCGAGGCGCCCCATAACAGGCCGGCGACGCCGGTCCAGACCGTGGCGCGCCGGAGTCCCCGAGGCGAGACGCTGCGAGGGACGGGGGTGGCCCGACGCCGGTAGTGCCGAGACAAAGCGAGCAGGGCGAGCCCTACCTGCAGCGCGGTCCAGATGAGGAGAGGGGTGCGGGGCGCGACCGGCCAGAGGAACACGGCCGTGAGCGCCGAGATCCCGATGGTGGCGGTGACGTTGATGGGTGTTTGCCGTCCGAAGGTCGCTAGCTGCGCACGCCTGATCTCGCCAGGATCGGGTATTGCACCTCCGATGGCTACGGGCGGCAGAGAAGCGGCCGGCGGCGTCATGAAGCCCAATTTACGTCACTTCGCTCCTTGACGAGATGGTCCGCCGGGGTCGCGCAATATGCTTCCACGAGTAGATTTCTGGTACCCTCAAAATCGGAGCTCTTCATGCGAACGCTCGGCCTCGCGGGCGCGGTCACACTTGTCGGCGTCCTGGGCCTTTCGCCCCTAGTTGCGCAGGCCCGGCTACCGGAAACGGCCCCGGCGACCTTTTCCATGGCCAAAGACTACCGAGCCGTGCAACTCAGTGCGCTCAAGGCGCAACGGAAGCTGCTCTTGAGCTTTGCGGATTCAATGCCCGAGCGGCTTTACCGCGACAAGGTGACCCCGGTGCAGCGAGACTTCGCCCAGCAGGTAGCCCACGTCGCTGGCGCCGTCGGGCCGATCAGCTCTATGTGGATCAAAGGCGTCCCCTCCAAAGAGGTGCCTGGTACGGCCGCCATTCTCAACTCGCGCGCGGGGCTCAAGCAATACATCAACGTCCAGTACGACGCGGCCGAACAGCTGCTCACCAGCCAATCGGATGCCGATCGTGATCTTAGGGTCCAGTTCTTCGGCGGCGCGTTCATTCCGAGATGGCAGGTGTGGGACGAGCTCAATCAGCATTCGATCTGGACCGCCGGGCAGATCGTCGCGAATTTCCGCAAGAACGGGATGGCGCCGCCGGCGTTCCTGTTCTTCTAGGCGCGGGCCGCCCTCCGGCGCACCGTTAGGCGGTACGTCGGGGCTCGGCGCCGGATGATGGCGAGTCGTGAACAAAGTGAGGGGTCTACGCCGCAGAGCCCGAGCGCCGCAGCGTAGATCCCTCGTCGCTTTGCTCCTCGGGATGACAGCTCCCGACGCAAGCGCGACGATTTACGTCACGGACGCTTCGCTCCTTCGGAACGCAGCTCCAAGTTGGATGATTTCCGCCTGCCCTCCAGTGCTCATCGCTCGCCCTTCCGCTAAGTTGCTCCCGTCGATCATTCGATGGGAGAACGGGCTGATGATTGAACCGGCGTCGCCGAGTCGCGTGGGCGACCAGCGGCGGGTGCTGCTCGTGGCCAATCGACTTGCGGTCACCGTACAAGCGGGGCCCGACGGGTCCGAGCTCGGTCCTAGTCCAGGCGGCCTCGCGAGCGGACTCACGTCCGTCCATTCGCGAGGACATACGCTTTGGATCGGATGGCCTGGCGGCGCCGCTGCGGCAGATCCCACGGCCGGGGCCTTGCTCGCGGCGGAGCGGTACGTTCCGGTCGAGCTTACCGCTGAGGAAGTGAACCGGTACTACGACGGATACGCGAACGGCGTCCTCTGGCCGGTCTTGCACTACCTGACGAACTACCTCCCGCTTTCCAACGATGACTGGGACGCCTACGAGGCGGTCAACCGACGCTTCGCGGAGGCGGTCGCGGCGGTCTATCGGCCGGGCGACCTCGTCTGGGTCCACGACTATCAGCTCTTGCGAGTGCCGTTCCATCTCCGCGCCATGATTCCGGACGCGAAGATCGGTTTCTTTCTCCACGTTCCGTTCCCTGCCGCCGACGTGTTTCGAATCCTGCCGCGCCGGCGCGAGCTGCTCGATGGCGTTCTCGGGGCCGACCTGATCGGCTTCCACACCTCGGACTATCTCCGCCACTTCGTCGGGGCGGTCCGCCAAGTGTTAGGCGACCCGGTCCGGGTCGACGAGGTCGATCACGCGGGCCGGGTCGTTCGTCTCGGCGTATTCCCCCTCGGCGTGGACCGCGACGAGTGGGCCGAGGTCGAGGCAGCGCCCGGAGTGCCGCCGCTGCCTGGGCGCGGGCTCACGACGCTGCTCGCGATCGACCGGCTCGATTACACCAAAGGGATGTCGCACCGGCTCGCCGCGTTCGAGCGGCTCCTCGAGCGGCATCCCGAGCTCTCCGGCCGGGTGCGGCTCCTCGCCGTTGCGGCCCCGTCGCGCGACTCGGTCGTCGCCTATCAGGAGCATCGCACGGCGGTCGACCAGTTGATCGGAAGGATCCAAGGCCGGTTCGCAACCCCGGAATGGGTCCCGGTCCACTACATGGTTCGCGCCTTCACGCGGGCCGAGGTGGCCGCGCTCTACCGGCTCGCCGATGTGATGTTGGTGACGCCGCTCCGCGACGGGATGAACCTCGTCGCCAAGGAGTTCGTCGCCTGCCGGTCGGATGGAGACGGCGTGCTGGTGTTGAGCGAGTTTGCCGGAGCGGTTGCCGAGCTCGACGGCGCCCTGGTCGTGAATCCCTACGATATCGAGGCGACTGCGGCCGCGTACGAGCGGGCAATCCTCATGGAGCCCGCCGAGCGCCGATCGCGGATGGCTCGGCTCCGCAACCAGCTGGCCGGCACGTCGCCTAACGAGTGGAGCGAGCGGTTTCTCCGCGCGCTGGTCGGGACCGGGAATCCGGGTCCGGGTGCGGGTCAACCGGAGACACCGGGACAGCTCGCGCTCGCGCTCGAGCGGGCGACCACCGCGGGCCGGCTCGTGCTCCTGCTCGACTACGACGGTACGCTGGTCGAGATCCAAGCATCTCCGGAACGCGCCATCCCTGACTCCGAGCTGCTGGATCTGCTGGCCAAGCTCGTGAAGCGGCGGCGGACCGAGGTGCACATCGTGAGCGGCCGGTCGCGCGGCTTTCTCCAGCGCTGGCTGGGATCGCTGGGACTGCATCTCCACGCCGAGCATGGCGCGTTCAGCCGGAGCGCAAAAGGGCGCGAATGGGAGAATCACGTGACCATCGACCCGGCGTGGCAGCCGGAGGTCCGCGCGCTCGCGACCTGGTTTGCGCGGCGGACGCCGGGCGCGGCCGTCGAATTCAAGGAATCGGGTCTCACGTGGCACTGGCGC
>JBDTOH010000131.1:0-11819 GCA_039933355.1 Gemmatimonadota bacterium
CACCCGATTGAGCAGACCATACCGCTCGGCCGTCGCCGCATCGACCTGCGCGCCCATCATCACCATCTCGCGGGCCCGGGCGAACCCGATCTCCCGCGTCATTCGCGGAATTCCCCGCCAGTCGAGCGGGCTCGCCAGCTCGACCTCCGGAAAGAAGAACGACGTGCCCTCGGCGGCGATCCGAAAATCGCAGGCAACAGCGAGAAGCACTCCGCCGCCGATCGCATGCCCGTGAATCCGCGCGATCGTGACGGCGTCGAGCCGCTCGATCGCATCGAGGGCCCGATCCCCCAGCCGAGCCAGCCAATGCCGCTCGCGCAGCGGAACGTCGACCGCGGACATTCGCGCGACGCCCGGCGCATCCTTCCGATCAGCGCCGGCACAGAAGGTCGGCCCGCGGCCGCCGAGGATCACCACTCTGACATCGTATTGAGTCGCGAGCCACTCGAACCCCGCCGTGATCTCTTCGAGCATGGGCTGGTTGAGCGCGTTACGGGCCTTTTCGCGGCTGAGCCAGACGTACGCGATCGGGCCGTCGCGCTCAACGACGATCGTCTGCCAGTTCATGGGCTGGACCTTTCCGGAATGACCGGGAGCAGCAGATGCGACGGATACTTCGCGGAATGGTGGATGATATTGGTCGCTTCGATCCAGGTGGTTTCGTCGTAGTTGCGCCCAGAGCCAGGGCGGCTATCCGGAGGTGAACGCCCGCTCGATCTCGGCAAACGGAACCGCGCGGGCAAGGCCGGTGAAAGTCCCCTGCTCGGCGATCTCCTTGGCCGCCTGGAAAAACCCGGTCCACGCCGCCCGGGCCAGCGCGCCACCGACGCTGATCCGCCTAACGCCGGCCCGCGCCAGCTCGGCGACGGTGGTGAAGTCGCTCCCGACCAGCACGTTGACCGGCCTGGGGGCGACCGCGGCGACCACCGCGGCGATGTCGGCCTTGGAGCGAATCCCCGGAGCGTAGAGGCAATCGGCGCCGGCCCCGGCATACGCCGTTAGGCGGCGGATGGTCTCGGCGAGATCCGGCCGCCCGACGAGGAAGCCCTCGGAACGGCCGGTGAGAACGACGCCGGTCCCGCTCGCATCGATGGCCTGCCGGGCCGCGCGGATCCGTTCGACCGAGAGGGCGAACTCGAACAGAGGATTCGCGGCGTCGCCGGTCGAGTCTTCGATCGAGAGTCCCGCGATGCCGGTCGCCGTCGCCGCGGTGACGTTGGCCCCGACCGCAGCAGGCTCGACGGCAAAGCCGCCCTCGAAGTCCGCGTTGACCGGAATCGAAACGGCCCCGGCGATCGCACGAAGGTGGGTCAAGGCCTCGTCGAGCGACACGTGATTGTCCGGCCGGCCCAGCGTCCAGGCGAATCCCGAACTGGTAGTCGCCAGGGCGGGAAAGCCCAGCTGGGTCAGGAGACGGGCGCTGCCCACGTCCCAGGGGTTGGGAATGATGAAACAGCCGGCTTCATGGAGCCGGCGAAACTCGCGACAACGATCGGAGGAGTTGGTCATCGCGGGAAGATACGTTACAAATCGGAAGTCGGCAGTCGGAAATGGGACATGGGAAATAGGGAATCGGGATGGGGAATCCGAGCGGCCACCTGCTCCGCCGGTGCTTTACGCCAACCCTTCGACCCGACTTCCGATTTCCGGCTTCCGATTTCCGATCACACCAATCGTCATGCGCACGATGAGCGGAGATCAACTCGAAGGCCAGCAGCTTGACGACCAGGGTGCCCGGCCACGGTTGTTCCGCATACCAGATGAGCCAAGCCGGGACCTGGCCGATGATCCATCCCACCAGTCCGAGCTTGATTCGGCGGACCATCGGAGACCCGGCGAGCCGGACCCGAGTGAAGAGCCAAACCAGGGCGGCGACGAAACACAGATGCGAGAGCGGCAGCATGAGCGTCGCCCCGGAGGCTTCGCCCGTCATCGGCCGGAGCAGCGTTCGGTAGAACGGAGCGTAGTCGGCAGCCAGGATGTACCCGTGCACCGCGATCGCCAGGATCTGCGAGACGACGAACCCGGCCGCCACAGCTCCCGCGCAGCGGAGCTTGGTCATTTCTCCTCCTGTTCTCTCACCCACTCGGCGGCGCGCTCACCGAGCGCTTTGGGCGAAAGGTCCTCGATCCGGCTCGCGATCGACCACCGGTGACCGAAGGGATCGGACAGGATCCCGTATCGGTCGCCCCAGAACTGGTCGGCGACCGGCATCAGGACCTGGGCGCCGGCCTCGACCGCCCGGGTGAACAGCGCATCGACGTCGTTGACGTAGAGGTGGAGCGTGATCGAGGTCCCGCCTAACGACTTCGGAGACTGCGCCGACCCGGGGAGCTCGTCCACCACGAAGAATCGCGAATCGCCGAGGAGCAGCTCGGAGTGCATGACGCTGATGCCGTCGGGCGCGGTGTTACGGAGCAGCTCGTGCGCGCCGAGGGCCCGCTCGTACCAGACGATGGCGGCGGCGACCCCCTTCACCACGAGATGAGGCGTGATAGTGTGGAAGTCCTCGGGAACCCGGCTGGTCATCGCGTGCCTCCCCCGTTGCCCGTGCGCCCGGAGATGAGTCCCCGCTTTCGCGCCGCGTCCACCAGATCGGCCAGCCGGCCGGCCTCTGCCTTCGCGACGGCAAGGCCCTTCCCGGTAAGCCGGTAGTAACGCCGGCGGTCCTCGTCCGACTCATCGTCGAGCGTGATAGCCAGCTCTTCGATCAGCCCGTCCACCAGCATCCGCTGAATCGAACGGTACAACGTGCCCGGACCGAGCCGGGTCTCCCCATTCGTGATCCGGCCGACGTCCTGCATGATTCCGTAACCGTGCGACTCGCCGTCGGCCAGCGTCAGGAGGATGTGGAACACCGCCGGCGTCACCGGGGTGTTCGGCTCGACGCGGTCCGGGTTGCCCGCACGCTCCCGCTTCGTTGTGGATATAACCATGATGGATATATCCTAGACGGATATTCGGAGTTCGTCAAGATCGCGGCCGGAAGTCGGACATTGGAACTCGGGAGTCGGGAACCCTCAGGCGCGAGCCGCTCTCTCGGCGGACACATGACCCGACTTCCGACCTCCGATTCCCGACTAGATTCCCCCGATGAACCCCACTTTCGCCGGCCTCGGCATCGCCCGCGCGCTCGTCGAAGCGCTCACCGCGCTCGGATATGAGGAGCCGACCCCGATTCAGCGGGAGGCGATTCCGCCGCTCCTCGCGGGGCGGGACCTGCTCGGCCAGGCGGCGACGGGCACCGGCAAGACCGCGGCCTTTGCCCTTCCGCTCCTCCAGCGCCTGCCTGCGGGCCCGCCGCCCTCAACCCGGCCGGCCGTGCTGGTTCTCGTCCCGACCCGTGAGCTCGCGATGCAGGTCGCCGAGGCGTTTCACCGCTACGGACGCTCGCTCGGGGCGAGAACGGTGCCGATCTACGGCGGCCAAGCGTTCGACCAGCAGATCCGGGCCCTCCGGCGCGGCGTGCACGTGGTGATCGCGACGCCGGGACGCGCGCTCGACCATCTGCGCCGTGGCACGCTCGACTTGAGCGGAGTCACCGCGATCGTTCTCGACGAAGCGGACGAGATGCTCGACATGGGCTTCGCGGAGGACCTCGAGGCGATTCTGAGCGCCGCCCCGGCCGAGCGCCAGACCGCGCTCTTCTCGGCGACGCTGCCGCCCCGAATCGTGAAGATCGGCGAGCGGCATCTCACCAATCCGGTTCGAGTGGTATTGGCCCGGGAGAAAGCGACCGCGGGCAAGCTGCCCAAGGTTAGGCAGACCGCCTATGTGGTGCCGCGGGCGCAGAAGATCGCGGCGCTCGGCCGAGTGCTCGATCTCGAGGCGCCGACCCTTGCGCTCGTGTTCTGCCGAACCCGCACCGAGGTCGACAGCCTCGCCGAGGCGCTCGGCGGACGGGGCTATCAGGCGGAGGCGCTCCATGGCGGAATGTCGCAGGAGCAGCGCGACCGAGTGATGAAGAAGACGCGGAGCGGCGCCGTCGATCTCCTGATCGCCACCGATGTGGCCGCGCGCGGGCTCGATATAGAGCAGCTGAGCCATGTCGTCAACTTCAACGTGCCCGAGTCGCCCGACGCTTACGTCCACCGGATCGGCCGGACCGGTCGGGCGGGCCGCGAGGGCGTCGCCATCACGTTGGCCGAGCCGCGCGAGCACCGGATGCTCAAGAGCATCGAGCAGGCGACCAAACAGAAGATCGAGATCGCCCAGCTTCCCACCGTGCACGACGTCCGGACCAAGCGTCTCGACCTCACGAAGGCTTCGCTCCGCGAGAGCGTGATGGCCGTGGACCTCGACGCCTATCGCACTGTGGCCGAGTCGCTCGCCGAGGAGTTCGACGTGATGGATGTAGCTGCGGCCGCGGTTAGGCTAGCCCATCTGGCCGGCGCAGGCGGCGGAGCGACCGGCGACGAGGAGGAGAGTCTCGCTCCGGAAGCTCCATCACCCGGGTATCGCCGGACCGCCGGCCGGGACGCCGAGCGGACGGCGGCGCTACCGGGCCAGCGCGAGACCACTGGGATGGCACGGATCTACATCGGCGCCGGCCGGAAGAACAACATGCGCCCGGCCGATATCGTCGGCGCGATCGTGAACGAAGCGGGAATCGACGCGGGGATGATCGGGGTGATCGAGATCGCCGACCGGTTTTCCCTGGTTGAGCTGCCGGACGAGTTGGTCACGCCGGTCGTCGCGGCGCTCCGAGCCGCCTCGATCAAAGGCAAGCGCCTGACGGTCCGCCGGGACCAGGCCAAGCACCGGTCTCACTGAGGAGCGGCGCTCAGGCTCATTGGTCGTTGAGGGTCTTCACCGGGTCGACCGAAGCGGCCCGGCGGGCCGGGACCCAGCACGCGACCATCGTCACCGAGATCAGCACGAGCGCCGCGGCGACGAGGATCACCGGATCGGAGGCCGACACGCCGTAGAGGATCGAGCCGAGCGACCGGGCCGCCGCTAGCCCGACCACGACACCTAACGTGGCGCCGGCCACCGCAATCCGGGCCCCATCTTTGAGCACCAGCCGGAGGATGTCGGACCGGAGCGCGCCAAGAGCGATCCGGGTGCCGATTTCCTTGGTCTGCTGGCGGACGACGTATGCCATGATGCCGTAGATCCCCACCGCCGCCAGCACCAGCGCGGTCACCGCGAAGATGCCGAGCAGCCAGAGCACCAATTTGGTCACCTTGACCGATTCGTCGGCCACGTCGGCCATCGACCGGGTCGCGGCGAACAGCGCGTTAGGCTCGATCCGGCGGATCGCTTGCTGGACCGCCGTCGTTTCGAGCGCGGGATCGACCGCGGTCTTGATGAACAGCGTGATCTGGGGGCTGGGCGAGGATTCGAACGGAAAATACAAGTCGGCGCGCGGCTCGTCGCTCAGGCTGGCCCGGCGGATGCTCCCCACGACACCGACGATCTCGGCCCGGTCCTTCCCGAGCTTGATCTGGTGCCCGACCGCGCTTTCGGTTCCGAAGAAGCGCTTCTCCAGCGCATCGCTCACGATTACGGCCGGCGCCCCGCCCTGCCGGTCGCGCTCGCCGAACAGCCGGCCCGCAACCAGCGGGATCCCGAGCGCCTTGAAGAAGCCACCCGACGCGACCTGCCAGCCAACATCCGGCGGCCGCTCGCCGGCAGCCACCGGCTGGTCGGTCCGCTCGAACGGCACCGACCAGTTGTTTCCGGTGAGCGGCACGATCACCGCCGCGCCGACCTCCTTCACTTGGGGTATCGCGCGGAGCGCGGCAAAGGCGCTGGCGTAGAATCCCTCGCGCGCCTCGTTGGTCGCATACCGATCGAAGGGAATGGTGAGCTCCGTCGTCAGGACGTTCTCCGATTGGAATCCGGGATCGACGGCGACGAGACCGGCGAACGTTCTGAGAATGAGCCCCGCTCCGATCAGGAGCACGACCGCAAAGGCGATCTCGGCCACGACGAGCCCACCCATTGCCCGTCGCGCTCTGCCGCTGATCGACGTCCGCCCTGCGCCGACCAGCGTGTTTCCCACCGTCTCGAGCCGCACCGTGAGCGCCGCCATGATCCCAAAGCCCAGCGCGGTCAGCATCGTGAGGCCGAGACTGAATCCGAGCACGGCGCCGCTCAGCCGCACGTCGGCCAGGCCGGGCACAGTCACCGATTGAGGCACCAGGGCGACCAGCCCGCGGGTGCCCCAATGCGCGATCAAGATGCCGACCAGCCCCGCGACAACCGCGAGCACGGAGCTCTCGGTCAGCAGCTGCGCCGCGAGCCGGCCGCGACCCGCGCCCACAGCGATTCGTACAGCCATCTCGCGGCGCCGGGCCAATGAGCGCGCCAGCAGCAGATTGGCCACGTTTGCGCACGCAATCAGGAGCACGACGCCCACCGCCGCCAGCAAGAGGACAAGCGCCTGCTTGGTATTGCCGACGAGCGCGTCGCGAAGGGGAACCGCGAAATAGCGGGAAGACTGGTTGCTTGCGGGGTGGTCGGTCTCCATCCGGCGCGACATCGTAGCCAGGTCCGCCGCCGCATCCGCCACCGATCGACCCTGCTTGACCTTCCCGACCGCGAGAGTCCAAAACAACTTGCGCTGGGACGGCGCTTCGGACGGGACGGTCATCGAGGCGATGACATCGGTCCCCGCGTTAGGCGGGAACACGAATCCTCGGGGTGCCACTCCCACGACCTGTCTTCGCTCGTTGTCGATCTTGATGGACTGCCCGACCACGCTCGAGTCGCCACCGAAGCGGCGTTGCCACAGGTCGTAGCCGAGAACGAGCACGGGCGCCGCGCCCTGGTGGGAATCCTCGGGTCGAACGCCCCGGCCAAGCAGCGGCCGCATTCCGAGCGCGTCGAGCGCGCCGGATGTCGCCACGAGCATGGCGACCCGGTACGGCTCCGCAGGGCCGTAGATCGTCGCTTGAGTGGAGCCATAGCCGCCGAACGCTTCGAAGGTCGTCTGGCGAGCGGCCATATCGATGTAGTCGCCGATCGCGATGTCCGGCTTCGTCAGTCCCGTCCGCTGATCTCGATGGTTGAGGACGACCAGCCGGTCGGCGGCGACGTAGGGGAGCGGACGGAGCAGCACCGCCTCGACAACCGCGAACACCGCGACGTTAGCGCCGACACCAAGCGCGAGGGTCAGCACCGCGGCGAACGTGAAGCCGGGCTCGCGAACGAGCCGGCGGACCGCATGTTTGAGATCGTAGAGGAACATGGAGGATGGCTCCGGACAAGCGTCGAAATCGTCGAGTCCCTTCTATCCCGACGGTCGTTGGGGAGCAAGGGTTCCAATGTTTGACTGCGGAAGGCCCAATTTGGTTGGACGGAGGTGGGTACGTCGTGACAACGGGCCGCACAGACCCTAGAATTCATTCCACGCTACCAGATGCGGTGGGTCGGAGATCGGCTCTTGGAATACGGAATGGATGGACATTCCCCTACGCTCCGATCCCGGTTGCCGATTCCTCGTTTTCGATTCCCGATCCGTGAGATCCCATGCGCCTCGCGCCGTGTCTCCTATTCGCCGCTGTTGTGTCGCCGGTTCAGGGACAAACCGTCGGCTCGTTCGACTATGGCCGGCGCGAAGAGATGATTCCGATGCGCGACGGGGTCAAGCTGTTCACGATCATCATCGCTCCCAAGACCAGCTCGGCGCCCCTGCCCTTTCTGTTTCTCCGCACGCCTTACAGCGCAACCGCCGATGTCGGCGAACCGTTTCCCACCGAATACGTCCGCGACATGGCACAGGACGGCTACATCTTCGTCTTTCAGGACATCCGTGGGCTGTACAAGTCGGAGGGGCAGTTCGTCATGAATCGCCCGTGGCAGCACGGAAAAGGAGTCGACGAAACCACCGATACGTACGATACGGTCGCATGGCTTCTGGCCAATGTCCCCGGCAACAACGGGAGAGTCGGGGCGCTCGGGATCTCCTACCCCGGTTGGCTCACCGAGATGGTTGGTATGAGCGGTCACCCTGCGGTCCGGGCGGTTTCGCCGCAGGCGCCCATGACCGACACATGGATGGGAGATGACTTCTTCCATCAGGGCGCGTTCCGCCAGAGCTACGGCCTCGAATACAGCTACTCGCTCGAGACGTCCAAAGACGGCGCCGAGTTCAACGTCGGCGTGTACGACATGTATGACTGGTATCTCAGGCAAGGCACGCTCGCCCGGATGACCGATACGTTGGGCAAGAAGCTCCCGACCTGGCGCGCGTTCATCGCGCACCCGGCGTATGACGATTTTTGGCGGGCGAGGGCTGTGCAGCGAATTTGGACCAAGACCACCGTGCCCACGCTCACGGTCGGCGGGTTCTGGGATCAGGAGGATCTGTTCGGACCCCAGGCGGTCTATCGCGCGCTCGAGGGCAACGACCAGGCGGGCATCAACCGGATCGTGATCGGTCCGTGGAATCACGGACAGTGGGCCGGCGGCACCGGCGAGCAGCTCGGCAAGATCGACTTTGCGAGCGCCACAGGCCGTTACTTCCGCGAGAAGATCCAGGCCCCGTTCTTCGCATTCTACCTCAAGGACAAGGGCCCGCTTCCGCTTGCGGAGGCGACCGTGTTCGAGGCGGGGTCGAACCAATGGCGGTCCTATGACGCGTGGCCTCCGAAAGCCGCGGTGCGCAAAGGGCTCTACCTGCATTCGGGCGGCAAGCTCTCGTTCGATCCACCGGGGTCTGGAGCGCCATTCACCAGTTACGTCTCCGATCCGGCGAAGCCGGTCCCCTATCGGCCGCGGCCGGTTCAGCCGACCTACTATCGTTTTGGATCGACCTGGTTCACCTGGCTGGTGGAAGATCAGCGGTTCGTGGACGGCCGGCCCGACGTGGCCACGTGGGTGTCGGAGGTGCTCACCTCCGACGTGACGATCGCCGGAGATGTGACCGCAAGGCTGTTCGCCGCAACCACCGGCTCCGACGCCGATTGGGTCGTCAAGCTGATCGACGTCTACCCGGACCGGGTTGCGACGGACGAGAAAATGGGCGGGTACCAGCTCATGGTCTCGAGCGAGATCATGCGGGGCCGGTATCGCAAGAGCTTCGAGCATGCGGCTCCGATCACGCCGAACGCCGTGCTCGACTTCACGGTGGACCTTCATCAGCAGGCCTACCGCTTCAAGCCCGGCCACCGCATCATGGTGCAGGTCCAAAGCACCTGGTTCCCGCTGTACGACCGGAACCCGCAGACGTACGTGCCTAACATTTTTCTGGCCCAGCCGGCGGACTTCAAGGCCGCCACCCACCGGATCTATCACACGACCCAGTACCCTTCCCGGGTCGACGTCGGCGTGATGCCGTAAGACGAGGAGCTCGACATGTGCCGAAACATTCGCCCGCTGTACAACTTTGAACCGCCGGTCACGGATGAGGAGATCCGGGCGGCATCGCTCCAGTTCGTGCGCAAGGTGAGCGGCTTTACGAAGCCCTCCGCCGCGAACCAGGCTGCGTTCGACGAGGCGGTCCACGACGTGTCCCACGTCGTGCACGACTTTCTGGGCTCGCTGGTGACCCAGGCGGCACCCCGAAACCGGGATGACGAGGCGGCCAAGGCGAAGGCGCGCGCGGCCAAACGGTTCGGCTGACCGGCACCCACCAGAAAGGAACACCCACGTGCAGCGTCGCTTGATGGTCGCGGGACTGCTTTGCCTGTCGCCGGGCGCGGGATTGGCCCAGGCGACTCCGCCTCGCGTCGCCGCGGACGGGGAGACTTTCGAAGGCACCTACTTCGGATCGCCTAACAACGCGGTGTTCAAGGGCATTCCGTATGCGGCGCCTCCGGTCGGCGAGCTGCGGTGGCAGCCGCCCCGCCGTCACGCGGTCCATCCCGGGGTCCAGTCGGCACTCGCGGCCGGCGCGAGCTGCTTTCAATCGGATCGGCTGACGGCCTGGACCAAGGGAATTGCCGCGGTCTTCGGAACCCAGGACAAAGTCGAGGTCCATCCGCTCAACGCGAGCGAAGACTGCCTCTTCCTCAACGTGTGGACCACGCTCTGGAACCGGCGGTCCGCGCCGGCGCCGGTGATGGTCTGGATTCACGGCGGCTCGAACCTGAACGGAGAGGGTTCCACACCGTGGTACGACGGAGCCGCGCTCGCCCGCCGCGGCGTTATCGTGGTCACGATAAATTACCGGCTCGGTCCCTTCGGTTTTCTCTCGCACCCCGCGCTCACGGCCGAGTCGCCCAATCACGCATCGGGGAACTACGGCCTGCTCGACCAGCTCGAGGCGCTCCGGTGGGTCCAGCGCAACATCTCGGCGTTCGGAGGCGATCCGTCCCGTGTGACCGTCTTCGGCGAGTCGGCCGGCGCGATCGACATCATGCACCTGATGGCGTCTCCGCTGAGCAAGGGACTGTTCCAGCGCGCCATCGCGGAGAGTGGGGCGCCGATGCAGGGCATGATGGGCCTCGCCGGGGCGGAGGCGGTCGGGGTCAAGCTCGCCGGGGCGTTAGGCATCGAGCCCGGGACCGGTGCGCTCGCGGCACTTCGGGCCCGCCCCGCGAGCGATATCCTGACGGCCGCGGGACGATTGCTCCTCGCGGGTCAGTTCGCGCCGAGCCCGATCGTGGACGGATGGGTGCTCACGGGCGTGACCGGCCAAGTGTTCGACGAAGGGCGCCAGCTCCCTGTACCGCTCTTGATCGGGTCGAACGCGCTCGAGATGACGAGTCTGCAGTTCTACCTCCCTCGGGTCGAGCACACGCCGGAGGCCTATCGCCGCTGGCTCGAGCAGACCACCGGGCCCGCCGCTCCTCGCATGGCCGAGTGGTATCCCGCCCCGAGCGGTGCGGAGGTCGAGGGCGCGGTCGTCAAGCTCATCACCAACTCCTTTTTCACCTGCCCGTCGCGGATGGCGGCGCGGAGCGTGAGCCACACCGGCCGGCCCGCCTATCTCTATCAGTTCACCCGCGTTCTTCCCGGCGGCGAGAAGCTGGGCGCTTATCACTCCGCGGAGATCGCCTATGTCTTCGGCAACTGGATGGCGTGGCTGCCCCACGAGGCGGTGGACGACAAGCTCTCGGACACGATGGGCCGGTACTGGACTCAATTCGCGGGGTCCGGAAATCCTAACGGCGGCGGCTTGCCGGAGTGGCCCGCGTACACCGCCAAGACCGACCAGCACCTCGAGCTCGGCTCCCAAGTGAGGGTCGGGACGGGGCTGCTGCGCGAACCGTGCGATGTCTTTGATCCGGGGCTTCGGGCTCAGTGGCAAACGGGAGGGACCGGGTGATGGTTCGCGCGACTGCACTTCTGGTCCTGGCAGCGGTCCAGGTCGCCGCCGCGGGCCAGGCGCAACGGCTTCGCCCGCGCGACGTCGACTCGATTCCATCGAAGCGGGCAGACGTACGAATCCCATATGGGAGCGACTCGCTCCAGTTCGGCGAGCTTCGCCTGCCCAAGGGCAAGGGTCCGTTTCCTCTGGCGATCGTCATTCATGGCGGCTGCTGGGTTCATCACTTCGCGAGTCTCCAGAACACGGCGGCCATGGCGGACGCGCTCCGCGACGCCGGGATCGCGACCTGGAACGTCGAATATCGCCGAGCCGACGATCCGGGCGGAGGATGGCCGGGCACGTTCCTCGATATCGCCGATGCAGCGGACTACGCGCGCACGCTCGCGACCCGGTACCCGCTCGATTCTACCAGAATCGTGGCGGTCGGCCATTCGGCCGGTGGTCACCTGGCGCTCTGGCTCGCGGCCCGCGGCAAGCTCAAACCGTCGAGCCCGATCTACCGGGCCCGGCCGATTCGGCTCCACGGTGCTGTTTCGTTAGGCGGTCCCGGCGACCTCGGTGAGTTCGTCGCGCGCGAAGCGCAGAGCTGCGGTCCGTC
>JBDTOH010000132.1:0-11734 GCA_039933355.1 Gemmatimonadota bacterium
AACAGAAGACGGAGGGCGAGCGCGCGATGCATGCGGCCGCGGTGACTCGGTCGGACCTCCGCCGTCATCTCACCTCGGAAACGCTCCGTCATATGGCGAAGATCGCCCAAGCGGCGTCCCGGGAAAAGCCGGAGCTCGCGGACACGTTCCGGCAGCCGCTTTCGACCGCCAACGATCAGGAATTTCGAGCAGTGGTCCGCACGATCGCTACGGCGGCGGAAGCGAATCGGGAGCTGTTCTCGACGTACGGCCTGTGGGAGGGGGCCATCGAAGAGCTCGCCCGAGAGGTCGATGCGCTCGATCAGGTGACCACCGACGGCAATGCGGGCCGGCGGATGCGCACCGGCGCGAACGCGGAGCTCCGGTCGATCGGCTCCGAGCTGGTCAGCTTCCTCGCGCAGCTGGACGGCATGATGATCTACCGCCTGCGCGATCACCCGGACCTCCGCGGCGCGTGGAACAGCGCGCGCAACGTGGCGTGGCCGCTTCCCGCGATCACTGCAAAGCCGCGGTCGACCCCGCCCGCGGAGGGCAATGCATGAGGACCCGCACCACAGGGCGGCCGGTGACGGCATGGAACGCGTCGCCGGCCGCTTCCCTCCATTGGTCGACGTATCAGCGTCGAAGCGTTGATTGTCGTCGCGCAACCCGCTCGAGCGGGGCTTGACGGGTGGAGGTTTGGCCGAACGACGACGACTACACCTTTCCGCGGTCATCTGCTTCAAAGCCCGCCGTCCCGCCCAATTCCGATCCTTCTGCTGAACGGCAGCGTCTAACCCGGTGAACCTGTCCGGTCCGCGCCGGGTGCCGCAGGTTACCGGCTCGAACTAGGAAACCCATGCACCGATTGCCGCTCGCTGTGATTGCCCTGTTGGCGTGTGCGACCATCCGCCCGCACGCTCACACCCTATCCGCGGAGCTGCCGCGGAACTGGCACCTTCTCGACCCGTCGCGCGACCGGATGCCTGGCACCAGCGCCGAACGCGCCTACCGGGAGTTGCTGGCCGGCCGGCCTTCCCGACAATCCGTCGTCGTTGCCATCATCGATGTCGGGATCGACACCTCCCACCCCGACCTGCGCGCCAACCTCTGGACCAATCCGGCCGAGGTTCCCGGCAACGGCATCGACGACGACCACGATGGCCATGTGGACGACGTGCACGGCTGGAATTTCCTTGGAAGCCCTGACGGCCGGAATGCGACGAACGATCAGCTCGAGATCACCCGGCTCTATGCCCGCTGCGCGGCGCGGCCCGCACCACCGGCCCCTCTTGCTCCCGGCCTGCCTCCGTGCGCAACCATCGCGGCCGAGTACGAGGCCGCGCGCAGCACCGAACAACGTCGCATTGGTGGTCCGCCCCGGCCCAGCGACCGGTGAGCGGGTTCCTTTCAGCGAGCTCTCCAGTACCGGAGGAATCGTCAATCCTACGCCGCTCTGCTCATGGCGGATCAGCGCGCGGCTCGGTCGCGATAGAATCGCGCCTCGATCGACTCAACGACCCATCATCCTCCTCCCGTGAAGACCGAGCCACCCCGGTTTGACAGTCGATGCGCCGCATCCGCCCCTTCCGTCAAATCCGTACTCATTCCGGGCGATCTTGGCCTTTGATCTCGCTCACTCGACAAATCCCCGTCCGACCCTGGTCCGCGCCAGGGCCGTCGTAGAAGTACTGATTTCCCGGCGGCGCGAAGTCGATGGAACGGCGGCGGCCGAATTCCTCCATGCTGGCGTCGCTGGAGAAGCCAACCCCGACGATGATGATTTCGGGCGCCAGCGGACGAGTCCGTGTCGGCTGTGGCAGTGCGTGACGAGATAGATGCGGAGGGACAACCTGACCGACACGGCCCGGCCTGGTAGGTCACGGGTTTTTCGGCGTGGAGCACGACCATCGTCCCGCTGCTCTGCCACCCCTCAATACATCCTGGCCGCGAGAGCAGCTGGTCGATCGCGCGTTTGACCCGGGATTGGTTGCGCCACGCGACGGCCGCCTGGAGGTGATCGGCGTGCGGGGCCAGGTGCGCAGGCGGACAGGCCGAGCGCGAGTAGGATCGCCTTCGAGAACATGGAGCGCATCAGGGACCTCTTGAAGGGGCTACGGGGCCAGCCGGCCTCGGCCTCATCTTCCCAACCCCGCAAAGGCCATTCCACCCTGCCACCGGCCGACAAACGCCTGTGGTCAAGCCTGTAGAAGGAGAACGCGAACGGCCGCGTTGCCCAGAGCAGAGATCGCGGTACCTTTAAAGTCTCCAACGAAGGAGTGTGTGGCATGAGGAACGCGCGCGTAGCTCTACTACTGGCCGGTGCAACCGTCAGCGCCTCGACGGCCGCGACGGCGCAATCCCAGAAACCCGGAGCCGTTCCCGCGGTCGGGCTCGAAACGGGTAAGAAAGCCCCGGGCTTTGCGCTCCGAGATCAGTTCGGACGTCAACAATCCAATGAAACCCTCAAGGGGAAGAACGGAACAATTCTGTTGTTCGTGCGTTCCACGGATTGGTGACCCTTCTGCAAGGGGCAGCTCGTGCAGCTGCAGAGCGCAAGACAACGGTTCGACGAGCGAGGCATCGGCCTTGCCGCCGTCAGCTATGACAGCCCGGCGATCCTGAAGGACTTCTCGGAGCGACATCAGATCGGGTTCCCTTTGCTGGCCGATCCTCGGTCGAAGCTGATCCGTCAGTTCGAGGTCCTCAACAAATCGGCGTCGGGGATGACCCGGGGGATGGCCCACCCGGGATTCTTCTATCTCGACGCCAAGGGCGTGATTCGCGAAAAATACTTCGAGGTGAACTACACCGACCGGCTCACGCCTAACAACGTGATTGCCAAGCTGTTTCCGGAATTGGTCGAGGAGGTGCGCCGACCGGTCGAGGCGCCGCATCTTCAATTGACGCTCGCCCAGTCCGACCGCGCGGTGATTCCAGGAAGCCGGATCAGTCTGTTCGTCGAGGTGGGTTTGCCGACGGTCACGCACGTCTATTCGCCGGACGTGAAGGGGTACATCCCGATCGCATTGACGATGGAGCCCTCCAAGGAGTTCGAAATCGCCGCGGCGATCTATCCGCCCGCCAAGACGCTGTATCTGGAGGCCATCAAGGAACAGGTACCGGTGTTCGACGGCACCTTCCGCATCGTCCAGGACGTGAGGATCGCCAATTCGATGGAAATGATGAAGTCGGTCGGCGCGACAGGCAAGACGATTCAACTCACCGGCAAGTTCAAGTACCAGGCGTGCGACGATAAAGTCTGTTACCCGCCCACCGCCGTTCCGGTAACCTGGCAGGTGCAGGTGCTGCCGTTTGACTTGGTGCGATCGCCCGAGGCGATCCGCCACCAGTAGGCACCTAGAGCCAGAGGCGGACGGCCACGAAGGGGACCGTTTGGAATTTCTGGTACCGGCTCCCGGGCGCATTGGGTGCGGCCGCCTCGGTGACGGTGTAGTCGGTGACGTAGTGGCTGACGCCGAGGCGGACCCACAGACGCGAAGGGACGCGGCCGGCCAGGAAGAACTCCGAGTTGAGTGCGCCGCGATCGGCAGACCCGTATCGGAAGTACGACACCGTTTGAGGCGTCGCCTGGAGCGATCCGGCCGACCGGGTCGGGCCGGTTGCGACGCCCACGACATCGAGATTCGCGCCGACCGCCGCCCGACGGGCCAGGGCAAGCTCACCGGATACGGCGAGGTTCACGCTGAAGACCGCGGGATCGATCACCAGACTGGCTGGGCGGCTCCCCTGGGACGTCTCCTCGTTTCAGCAGCGGCCGCGCAGCCGCCGGACAGCGGAAGCGCATAGATATCGCCCAAGAGCTCGAACGCGATCGTTCCGGACGGTGCGTCGGGGCTTTTCGTGAGCGACGCAAGCGGCTCCGACAACGTCTGGATCGCGAAGGCCGACGGCGCGGAGCGGGTGGCGAGCTTGGCGACGCGTCGGGCGGAATGGCAGGAGGCGGTCCGGAAGGGCTATGTCGCCCTCGAGGCCGAGATCGAGGCTGCGGCCAAGCGTTAGGTTCGATGCGGCGTCGCGTTGCCTTGCACAAAGGCCGCGACCAGCGCTCCCAGCTCGCTCCCTGCGTCTTCCTGGATGAAGTGTCCCGCGGCCGCGATGGTCTTATGAGGTTGCCCTAGGGCGCCCGGAACATGGCGCTGGAAGTACCGGTCTGCGCCCGCCGTAATCGGATCCGAATCGGCGAATAGCGTGAGAAATGGTTTCTCCCAAAGCCGGAGCACTTCCCATGCGGCCCGGTTCGGCTCCGAACCGGGATCGTCCGGCCCGACAGGCACCAGCATCGGGAACGCGCGGGCACCCGCCAGGTATCGCTCATCGGGAAACGGCGCATCGTAGGCCGCCATCACCGACTCTGACACGAGCCGTTGGCAACCACCGCGCACGATTCGCCCGGGTCGGAAGGCCGGCGTGCTCTGGGAGTAGTCTCGCCACCGAAGGAACGCGTCGGTAGGCGGCCGATCACCGGTGGGGAGAAAGGTATTCGCCGCGACCACTCGGGCGAACCGATCGGGGCGCTCGCCGACGACGCGCAGCCCGATCAGTCCACCCCAGTCCTGGGCGAAGAGGGTAACGTCGCGCAAGTCGAGCGCGTCGATGAAACGATGGATCGTGGCGACATGGAACTCGTATGAGTACTCCTCCCGCCGGACGAGCTTATCCGATCGTCCGAAGCCGATGAGGTCGGGAACAATCGCGCGGAGGTTCGCTCTGGTGAGCTCGGGAACCATGGCGCGGTAGAGGTAGCTCCACGTCGGTTCGCCATGCAGCATCAATACGACCGGGGCATTCGGAGGGCCCTCGTCCACGTAATGAGCTCGGAGCCCATCGAGCTCGACGTAGTGGGGCGCAAAGAAGTACCCCGCGAGGTTCAGGAAGCGCTCGTCGGGAGTGCGAAGAATGTCCATGGGCGGGACGCAGGGTTCTGGAGCGGTGGTCAGGTGGCCCTTTCAGTATACCATGGGGCCACTCGGCTCGCAGGGCGACTATAGAAAGCCCACTGGAGCACGGCAGACCTGGCCTGCCAGCCGTTCATGCGACCCGAGAACGAGGCAGCAGAGAAGCTCATACCAACTCAAGCGGGAACGCAGTGCAACACGGAGCATGGTTTCCTGGTCGTCCGCGCCGCCGCAGAACGCAGAGAAGGCCCCGGTCTACTTCGCTCGCGCAACCCACCAGTCCGCGATGGCGCCGAGCACGGCCGGATTGACCGACAGCGTCTTCAGCTTGGAATAGTCGCTGAACGACCCGTTGGCGTCGTGGACGAGCAGATGGTTCGTCTCGGGGATGATCTTCACCGTCACATTGCGATTGCCGCCGGAGCGAATCGCCCGCGCCAGCTCCTCCGCCTGATCCGCTGTGATCTGCGTGTCGTTCGCTCCCTGGACGATCAGCACCGGGATGCTAACCCGCGCCGCGGTCGGCAGCGGATCGTATTCGAACCAGAACTTGAGCCAGGGAACTTTGGCGAGCTGCGAGTCCCGTGCGACCTTGTTCTGCGCGATCGTCGTGTCCAGCTCCGCGCCGTGGAGACCCTTTGATTCGAGGGCCGCGCGCACCTGCGCATCCGAGATCGTCCGACCGGTGCGGGATGGTCCCGCGATCAGCACGAATGCCGCGCAGGCTCGAATCGGTCGCCGCCACCATCGGCGCGATCATGCCGCCTTCGCTGTGACCGATGAGTCCAAGCTTCGACCCATCGATGTCGCCTCGGGTCCGTAGATAGGCGAGCGCCGCGCGGATGTCGTCGGCAAAGTCGGCGCTCGTCGCGCTCATCGAGCCGAGGTCGGATCCGCCGACGCCCCGGTCATCGAGGCGGAGCACCGCGATCCCGCGCCGGCCGAGCGTGTCGGCGATCTGCCGGAACGGCTTCCAGCCCGGCAGCGCGGGCGTCCCCGAATCGCGGTCCTCGGGGCCGGAGCCCGTGATCATCACGACGGCCGGAACCCGGGAGCCAGAGGCGTGGCGCGGGATGGTGAGCGTGCCGGCGAGCGTGATCCCCCCTTTCTCATTCCGCACCCGCACGTCCTCGGCCGTGTACGGCGCTCCCGCCGGTGCCGAGTAGTCGGGCGGCGCGACGGCGACGGGTGCAGACCCGGCCGACGCGTCGCTCCGAACGAAGCGAACGTTTGACGATGGAACCATCGCGCCGAGAAGCTGCCCGGACGGCGACACGTTCGCCCGGAGCTCGGCGGCGCCGATCGCGACCACGGCGGTGTCGGTTCCGATCCATCGGACCAACGCCGTCAGCATCTGCCCGCCCGCCACGGCGAAGAGTGGAATCGTCGCGGTCCCACCGCCGAGAACCTTCGCTCGGATGAGGAGCTGCTCCATGACGGCGGCGGACAGGTTGACGAACGGCATGGTCCCCGGTGCCATGCCGAGACGTTGTACGGTTGCGGCGGTGCCACTCCCTATCGAGAGAATCAGGGTGTCGCGCGCGAATGTCATCGCGACCTGTTGCATCGGCGGGGCGGTCGCGGAATCGCTGGCATGACGGATGGAAGTCTCCAACCGTGAGACGAGGCCGTCGGCGCCGGTCGTCATCACCATGCCGACGCGGATCGCTTGCTGCCGGCTGAGAAAGTCGGATTCGAGTCGTCCCGTGCTGCGGGTCAATCGCTCCGCGGTGAGCGGTTCGGTGCCGGCCAGGACGACGAAGTCACTCGTCCACCGCGCGGAACCTACCTGCTGTTGGGCCGAGCAGCTTGACGGGACCGCCAGGGAAACGCCGATCGCGGTGATGATATGGGGCAGATTCGTTGATGCGGCTCCTGCCGCCGGGCGGCATGAATAGACGGCGCAGATGGCCGCGGCGGTGAGGACGATGCCGGGAAGAATCAGGCCGAAGAGGGTGTCGTTCGTTACGAACAGCACGATGAGCGTTCTTGCAAGCCTCCCACTTTGCCTCTGCCACCGGAGCGGTCCCGGTTTCGAAAGCTCGATCTCCCATCAAGTGGGGATGTGCCGTTGACCCACGCGATCGAGAGCGGCGTGCGGGCCGCTGATCAGCCCGGGGTCATCCCCAGCTCGCGCATGATGAAGCTCCACGCTAAGCTCAGCCGACGGAGGGGGCAAGTCGAATGGCCACACGGCGGGGTCCGGTCACCGACGAGCAGATCATGGAGGCCGTACTGGAAGGGCTCCGCCGCACGACACACCCGGGCGTCGCGACATGTGATGCAACACAATAGGATTGCGCATAGGCCGCGGGCCGACCGTCACCTTCATCGGCTTGTTAGGCGGCGGCGGGCCTGGGGTCGTAGATCAACGATACCGCTCCGCGATCGAGCGCCTTTGCCTTCATCAACCGCATCTGGCCCGGCCCGACGTTGTCCCGAAAGAGCCGGCGGCCCCGTCCCAGCGCAACGGGACATAACACAAATCGATACTCATCGACCAGGCCCTCATCGATCAGTGCCTGCGCCAGCGAAATGCTCCCCGAGATCAGCATGTCCTTACCCGACTGCTGTTTGAGCCTGGCCACTTCTTCGGCCGCGCTGCCTCTGACAATCCTTCCCTCGTTCCATTGTCCCCAGGGGGCGCGCTCGAGCGTCTTCGAGAAGACGACCTTGGGCACTGCGTTGAACTTGTCAGCGAACTCCTTCTCTGCGCCTTCGGTGACGTTCGGCCAGAAGCCCGCGAACATGCTATAGGTCACTCGGCCGAGCAGGAGCGTGTCAGTCGTATCCATGAGGGCCACTTGTTCCTGGCCGAAGGTCGAATCGCCCTGCGTCGAGGCAGGGATGAAGTCGACGCTATCGTTCGGGCCTGAGACCAGGCCATCGAGGCTGACGAATTCCTGAAGGACGACCTTCCGCATTGGGTCTCGTCTCCTTTGGTGATCTTCCTTCGCAGAGTATCCCGTCGGGCGGCGTGCTACCGACTGGCTAACAACCTGGTTCTCAGCGGCGGCCGGAACGCCGCCTCGATCCCCCCGAACAAGCCAATGCTACTGATTGCTGACACGAACCTCCGCCGCCGAGAGACACCCCTTCATGTCAGAGTATGCAGATTCGATGAGGTTGACCAGCGACGCCGCAGCGATGTCACCGGCGGGCCTGAGCTTTACGTGGCGCATGTATTTGCCGGTGCCTTTCAGCAGCCCCGCTGGGTCCGCGAGCTCGGCGCCACGGAAAAAGCCGACATTGACATGGTCTTTGAACGCGTTGACATAGGCGAACGCGGCATCGGCGATGCACGCAGTCGGGTGACCGTCATGCAGCACTTCGCGGACATCATGCCCGCAGGCACGGATGACGTCGAACCAATGCCGCGCGATCGCACCCAATTCACCCGAGTGCTCATTCATCCAGGCGCTGACTGCGGGATCTCGCTTGACGAAACTGGGGAACCGAAACAGTTGATTCATGGCGGATCCGCTCGAAAGGGAGTCCCAGCAAACTACCGTTCCAAAGTAGGGACCTCAAGCGCCGTAAAACGAACCGGGCTCAGCGGCGGGCGCTTGGATGGACGGAGCGGATGATCTTGGCATGGCCACGAGGCGCCGCATGGAGCTCAGGACGCTCGCCGGCTCCGGCGGCGGACGACTCCCGCCGCCGTCATGATAGACTAGAACGCGATCGGCGCGAGCGGAACGGTCCACACCGCCGACACCTCGCCTGTGGGCCTCACCAGCAGCGACGGCGGTTTCCAGCCGAAGATGCGCCAGCGGCCACTCACCACTTTGGCCGTCGTGATACCGAGCGCGGCGCCGAACACGGTGTCGCTGAGCCAGTGCCGGTTGTCATACATGCGCGACCACATGGTGCCCGCGGCGAAAGTATAGAGCAGCACGGTCGCGATCGGGTTTCGGATGTCCTCGACCAGGGACGTCGCGACGGCGAATGCGGCGGTGGCGTGACCGGACGGAAAGGATCCGCGGGTCTGGACGCCGAGCGAGTCTTTGAGCGAGCTGAACGGATGAAACTTGTAGGCGCCGGTTCCCTCGTTAGGCCGCGACCGGCCCGTGATCTGCTTGACGAGCTGCTCCGAGATGCCTGAGAGGGCCACGGCAGCCATCAGCCGGCGCCCGGCCCGGCGAAGATCGTGGCTGTTCGCAACCACCCCAGCCCCCCAGACGCCGACGCTCGTGCCGATGTAGAACCACGGCTCGCCTTCCTGGCGGAAGCCGGTCGAGACGTCGTCGAGGAAATTCGATCGGTGCTTCTGCACGAAGCGCATCGTTGACTCATCGAGCATGGACACCAGGACGGTGCCTCCAACGACGGCGGCCGCGTGATACCACCGGACCACGAACGCATTCTCAATGATCTCGTGCGCCTTCTGCGTAGCGGCCGAATCGGCGACCTTGGTCGAGTCCGGCTTGGGGCGCTTCTTGGTCGTGTCGGGGACCTGGGCCAATAGAGGGACCGCCGTGAGCGCGAGCAACAGCGCACTGCCGGCGGATCGGTAACAGCGGGAAGGCTGCAAGCGTGTTCTCCGATCGTTCTGGGTTAGGCTATCCACTCGTTATGAGAGGAGACGACTATCGCCCGTTGATCGTGCCTCGACGGGGGTCCCGACGACTCAGGACGAAGCCGGGCCGAGCGGCGAGAGCCCAGGCGATCGCGACCGGGCCAAGGACCGCCCCGATGAGATAGAATGCCGGCCCGGTCCGGCCCTTCGCGCTTCCGATGACGGCGGCCGCGAGGCCGAGCCAGATCCAGAGCAGACAGAGCATCTGCGCGACGAACGTGATCGAGTCGTCTGAGACGCCGAGGCCCTGCGGGGGCGGCTCGCCGAGGAGGTCGCGGACGTAGGCCACCACGCCACCCTCTTCGGAGCCGGGGCCTTCAAGGGCGAATGGGGGCATCCGAAGTGCGGGTAAACGCATCGTGAGCGACCGCGTGCAAAGGTGGTGCTGCATCCAGAGCGCTCTGCAGCTTAAGGGCCCTATATGACACGAGCATGACAGAAATCCCGGCCAAGCGGGCCCACCCCGGCCACAACAGGCGGCGGACTCTTAGGCGGATCATGCGGCGGCAACCGAGACGGGCCGATCGTGCACCGGGCTCAAGAGTGATGACGACCACAGAGCTAGGCAAAGTGGATGCCAGAGCAGCCAAATCCATGCGGCCCCCACGAGACGCCAGGTTCGGCGACGGGTCAGGAACCGGGTGCCATATCAGGCGAGATGATAGATAGGCGGCTGACCGCCTCGGTCAATCGATCAAAGGATGGAGTCCGCGCAAGCGAAGTGCTGGTCTCGTAGCCGGTCGCAAGGGTGCCTTCGACCAGCCCTCGACCGCCTGCACCGGTCCGCCTAACGATGACGAAGACGGGAGCCGCTACCGCGCCGTCACCTGCAAGTCAGCGGACTTCCACAGCGGCCTTTGCCCGAGCGTGGGAACCTCGATGGAGCAGTAACGGCGAATCTCGTTGTCCGGCAGCCGCCGGTCCTCGAACAATGCACAGCGCCCGCTTGCGGTGAGCTCAGACTCGTCATTGAAGAGGTGAGAAAAGCGGCCGACGGGCGCCGAGGGGAGGCCCTCGAACGTGAGTGTTGTCGAGCCGCAAGAGAATTCTGTCGTGAGTCCCTTCCTGGTACGAGAGCACGCTCGCCGCTTCCCCAGCGGCTCGAGGACGGTGGCCACCACCTGGCCGCCTTGGGTGACCAGCTCGCCGTTGACGCAGAAATCGTCGACGCATCCGTGCAGCGCATAGGTCGTGTCGGTGCGGGGTCTGGTCGTCTGCCGCGGCGGCTGGGGGTTGGTCGCGAAAGCGACGAGCAGCGCGGCACACGAGATCGGGACTGCGGCTAGGAAACGACGCCGCCCGCCATTCCAATTGGCGAGCAGCGTCGGAGTAGAGATCCTACCAATGAAGCCGGCAAGCATGTGGTGCTCCTCTGCCGGGCATTCCAATGGTAACCTCCGTGGGGAGATTCGCCATGCCGTGGAATCCGCGGCCGATGCAGCCGAACCTAAACAGGTGGGCGGACTGTAGCAGCCCTAGCTTCCCGGGCTAGATCCCTTGCTCCGCTCGGGTGACAGACATCTAGACGCTGCCAACGACAAAAGGGGCCGGTCTCCCGGCCCCTTCTGCTACCCGATCCTAGCTGGACGATCAATTACCGTCCTAACGATCTCACGCTCCGTTGACTTCCTTGGTCGGAATCGGCCAGCAGACCGTCGCGCCGTAGGGACGGCCGTCGAACTCGTTCGCGATCTTGGTCGAGCCGTTGGCGCCCTTCCACGGCAAGTGATACCGGAGAAGGTCGTTCATGCGCTGGCCGCCTTCGAAGGCGAGCTCGGCCTGCCGTTCGCCGATGACCGCCGTGACGGCCTCGGGTCCCGTGGTCGCGACGAGCGGAGCCAGGCTAATCTCCGCGCGGCGGGCGTTCAGAATCGCCAGCGCGCCCACCGCGTCGCCCTGCTGCGCCTTGGCCTCGGCCAAGATCAGCTGAGCCTCGCGGTAGCTGGCCAAGCGGATCGGCGTGTTGAGCGCAGGATATTTCTCGGTGACAAAGAGCCGGATCTGCGGCGTGAAGGCTCCATGGCCCGTGTCGATGACCTTGTACCGAGGATCCGGGTTGTTGCGGAGGGCGGTAGCAACGGTGAAGAACCCGCCGTCCGTGAAGAAGAAGAACATCTTGTTCCATCGGCGGTCGGTCTCGCCGCCGCGATCCCCGAGCTTCTCGTACGCCGCCGGAACGAGCGCCGCGGCCGTCGCAGCTTCCGCCCACTTCTTGAGATCCATCTTCACCCGGGCCAAGCCGACCCGGGCCAAGTTG
>JBDTOH010000133.1:0-11604 GCA_039933355.1 Gemmatimonadota bacterium
GCGAGCGCGGCGTTGAAGCACTCGATCGCGTCGGCGAACCGGCCTTCGTCGTGGTGAACGAGGCCGAGATTAATCCGAGCATCCGTCCATCGCGGATCGGCGGCGAGAGCGCCTTCGAGCGCCCGAAGCGCCGCGGGCCGGTCGCCCAAGAGCCGGCGGACGTGGCCCAGGTTCGAGAGGGCCGCCGCCGAGCCGGGCTCGAGCCGGACCGCCTCCTCGTACGCTGCGGCCGCCGCCGCCAGCGTTCCCGCGGCGAGTCGGGCATTGCCTAAGGTGATCCATGGTGCCGCGTGCCGGGGCGCCGCCCGGACCGCCCGCTCGAGCATTTCGGTCGCGTGGACGAGCTGACCGCGCTCCACCATGAGGGCGCCGAGGAGATGCAGCGCGTCGGGCCGACCGGGCTCGATCCGGAGCACCTGCCGGTAGCCCGCTTCGGCCTGATCGAGCCGGCCGGACCGGTGCAGCTCGAGCGCCCGCGCCAGCTGCTCGCGCGCTCCGGGGCGGCCGGCGGGCGGGCGCGGCTTGGCGGCCGGTCTCATCCGACCTCCGCGAACGCTTGATTGTGCGCCGACGCAAACGCGGAGAGCTCCCGAGCGACCTGGCGGATCGCCGGCGCCCAGTCGGGGTGGTCGCCGCGCCGGCGAGCCATCCGAATTGAATGGAACCAGGGGGACCGCTCCTCGCCGTGCGCGGTCCAGTCGCCGCCGGCGTCGAGCTCCCAGGTCGCGGTGCCGACGGCCCCGGCAAGCGAGCTCACCGCTGTGGGCGCCGTGACGCAGGCATCGAGACTCGAGAGAAGGCCGACCACCCCCTCAAGATCGTTCTTGAGATCTTCGTCCGGCCATCGGTGGATCTGAATCCCGAACTCCTGCTCGGCCTCGACGATCTCGGCCTCGCACTCGCCGTACTGGAGGTTGACCCAGAGGATCCCGGGAAGCGCGAACAACGGCCCCCAGTCGAGCAGGCTGGTGTACTGCCGCTTCCGCTGCTCGTCGATGAGCCCGCTCCGCCAGCAGATCCCGACCGTCAAGCCAGGACCTAACGTCGCGAGCCGCTCGGTCCACCGGGTCGCGGACCTCGTCTCGGGCACCAAGTACCGGCCTTCGAGCGGGAACGAGTCCCGGTTGGCGCGGAGATATCTCGGCAGCGAGCCGATCGGCGTGTGGAAGTGGAACTCGTCGGGACTGCGGAGGTCGCCGGCCAGGTCGGCGACCACGTCGACCCCCGGAAACGCCCGCTGGAACAGGGTGGTTAGGCGGGCCGATGCGACCAGAGTCACCTCGGCACCCCGGGCCACCAGCTCGCGGACCGCGCTGGCAAACAGGATCTCGTCTCCGAGTCCCTGCTCGCGCCAGACCAGCACCCGCTTGCCGGCAACCGGCTCACCCTTCCAGACCGGCCATGGCCAGCCTCGGGTCGGATCCAGCTTGTCGCGGCGCCAGCGCCATTCGTATTGAGTCCATCCATCCTTGTAATTGCCCGAGGCGAGCTGCGCGCACGCCAGGTTCCATTGCGCGTCCAGATGGTCGGCGGCGAAGCCGATTGCCTGCTTGTACGACGCGATGCTCGGGTCCCACTGGCCCATCGCCGCGTAGGCATTGCCGCGGTTATAGAAGCCGGCCGCCCCCTCGGGATCGCAGGCAATCGCGCGCTCATAGGCGCCGATCGCGTCGCGGAACCGCTCGAGCCGTTCGTACATCGCACCGAGATTGATCCAGGCATCGCCTGCCATGGGGCGGAGCCGGGCGGCGCCTTCGAAGGACTGCGCCGCGGCGGCGTAGTCGCCGCGCTCCCGGAGCAGCTGGGCGAGATTGAAATGGGCCGCCGACAGTCCGGGCTCGAGCTTGATCGCCCGGCGGTACTCGGCGATGGCGCGCTCGGCGTCGCCCAGGCCTTGAGCCTGGAGCCCGCGCTTGAGAGCTGCCAAGCCGAGAGATCGGAATGCCCCGCTCATCCCGTCCTGCCTTCCCCGGCTCGCGGTCGCACCGCATCGGCTACGCGTTTGAGCACATCGGTCCAGCTCCCGCCGGACGTCAACCGTTCTAAGCGGATGCTGGGAAAGAACGGACTCGCCGATTCGCTCCCTGCGGTCCAATCGCTGCCGGAGTCGACCTGCCACGTCGGAACGCCCAGGGCGCCCGCGATCGAGCTTACCGCGGTCGGTGCTGTGACGACCTCGTCGAGGCACGCGACCAGGCCGGTGACGCTCTCCAAGTCGTTCTTCATGTCTTCACCGTCCCACCGATGCACGGTCACACCGATGGACTCCTTCCACGCGGCGAGCTCGTCGGCGCAGTCGTCGTATTGCAGACAGACCCAGGTGATGCCGGGCGTCTTGAGCAGCTCAGCCCACGCCTCGGCAGGCGCGTAGTGGCGGCGCCGCTCCGCGGTCAACAGGCCGCTCCGCCAGCAGATCCCGATTCGCGGCTCCGGACCGAGCGCCTCGAGGCGGGTCTTCCACTTGGCCGCCTGGCCGGGATCAGGAATCAGAAACGCGCCGCTCGCGGGAAAGTCGGCCCGGCGCCGCCGGAGCCATCGCGGGAGGGAGCCTAACAGCGTGTAGTAGTCGAACGCCCCGAGCTCCACCGGGCTGCCCTCTTCGATCACCTGGATTCCCGGAAACGCGCGCTGCAGCAGCGATGCCAGACGGGGGCTCGTTGTGAGCGTAACCCGCGCTCCGGAGCGGACGAGATCAGGCAGGCAAGTCGCGAAGAGGAGCTCATCGCCCAAGCCCTGCTCCCGGCAGACCAGGATCCGCTTTCCGCTCAGGGGCTCGCCGGCCCACAAGGGGGCCTCGACCGGTCTCGGAAGAGCCAGTGTGTCGCCGTTCCGCCACCGCCACTCGTGTCCTTGCCATCCGGATTCCCACTCACCCATCCCAAGCAACGCAAGCGAAAGGTTCCACTCGGCATCACCGTAGGACGGGCGATGCACGAGGGCCAAGCGATATGCGGAGACGGCCTCGGCGTAGGCGCCCAGCTCTCGCTGCACATTGCCGATGTTGTACCGGGCTTCGGCGTACCCCGGACGGATCAGGACGGCCGCCTCAAAGCAGGCCAGCGCCGCTTCGAGCTCGCCGTTGCTCTTGAGCACGTTTCCTAACGTCACCTGGGCTTCCGCGAGATTTGGATCGAGCCCAAGCGCCCGGGTGAGATGCCGGATCGCGGAGTCGGAATCACCCTGTGCGAACGCGAGGTTGCCGAGATTCGTCAGCGCCCGCGCCGAATCCGGGTCGACTCCGAGCGCCATTCGATAGGCCGACCCGGCTTCATCGAACCGGTCCAGCGCCTTGAAGGCGTTGCCGAGAGCGATGAGCAGGGAGACCGAGGTCGGGTCTCGCTCGAGCCCGGCCGCCAGGAGCGCAAGCGCCTCGGCGAAGCGGCCCCCCGCATGCTCGATGGTGCCGAGATGGAGCCATGGGAGCGGCGACTCGGGACGGACCAGGCGGGCCGCATCGAGCGACTCGACCGCGGCTTCGTACTCGCCCCGGGCGGCGAGCGCCGCGCCCAAGTTGAGCAGCGACTCGAAGTGCGACGGCGCGACCGCGAGAGCTCGGCGGTACATGGCGATCGCATCGCCGGCCTCGCCTAACTCGGCGAGCGCCGTTCCCGCATTGCAATAAGCGTCGACCAACCCAGGCTCCCCGGCGATCGCTTCCCTATAGGCGTCGAGGGCGTCAGCGAGCCGGCCGCTGCTCTGGAGCACTGCACCGAGATCGCAGTACGCGGCCGCGAATGAAGGCCTGAGTGCGATCGCGCGCCGCAGCGACGCCTCCGCATCCTTCCATTGACCGCTCGCGTGAAGCAGCGCTCCTCGGGTGGCATGGGCCTCCGCGAAGGCCGGCCGCAACAGGATGGCCTGATCGTAGGCGGCCAGGCTCGACTTCGGGTCGCCCATGCGGGTGTAGAGGGTGCCAAGATGCAGGTGTGCCTCGGCCGAGTCGGGCGCGAGCTCGATCGCCGCGCCGAGGGCCGCAATGGCGCCGGGATAGTTGCCCACGGCCATCAATGCCACGCCCAGGTTGATTCGAATGTCGGCGACGTCGGGGGCGTACTGCGCCGCCCGCTGGAGGAGTCCTACCGCAAGAGCGTGATCGCCTCGCTGGTACGCGATCGCGCCGATCAGGTTCAGCGCATCGGGTTGATTGGGATCGAGCGCAATCACCTGCTGATAGCTCTCGAGCGCCCGATCCAGCGACCCCTCGCGGTGGTGAGCGAGCCCCTCTCGAAGCAGCGCCCCAAGGGAGCGCTTCGGCAGTTCCGTTCCAGTGCCGGAAGGACCTGCCGGATCGCGCTCGTCGCCGGCCTTCGATTGAGTTCTCGCTGTCACAGCCACCGATTCCACCTCTTGGGCGTCCGAGCTTGTGCCTTGCGCGGCATCGACTTGCCACCGTTTACGGCGCGATTGCATCGGCGCCTTTCACCGGCTGTTCCCGGTCATCTGGGGGCCTCGAGCATCAGGCACGAATTGCCGTTTCGAGCCTCGCTCGCAAATGCAAAAGGCAAGGGGTAGGCCAGCCCGGATCTGCTGACGCAGGCTTTAGTTCCAAAGCGTCGGGCCGATACTCGTCTGGTAACTATGAAAAACTCCCATCGCCCTTCTGAAGACGGCACGCGAGCGCTCGCGCATCTGCTGCTCCAGCGCGAGGTTGAGCGCCGTTTCCGCACCGAGCTCGAGCATCAGATCGAGCGAGCGAAGCGGGCCGATTTCGCGGCGATTCTCGAGGGAGCAATGACCCTGCAATGCCTCGATGATGAGCGCGCGGCGGCGGAGAAGAGACCGGTGGAGGCGATCGGTGCCGAGAATGGATGGGCACGATCGATGCACATCGTCCGCGCAGCCATTGCATCGGAGCGCGTTTTCGCGGAACAAGCGGTTCGCCACCTCGTGCCCGGCGCGCTGGCCGGTGGACGGGAGCTGGAACCTGTAGGGCCTTAAGTTTCTGTGGGACCGTCCGATACCTATGATGACGGGGCGACTGTTCGCCCCCCCACGAGTACGCTCGCAAAAAGGGAAGTCTTAGATGACGATCAATCCAGCCTCACCGCGCGGACCCGGCTCGAGCCCCGAAGCCAACCGGCTCGATGTCGCCCGGCAGACCCGCGACCAAGCGGAAGCCCGCCAGGCCGAGCTCGAAACCAAGGCCCCCGCGAAAGACACCGCGGAAGTCTCGGGCGAAGCGAAGGCGCTGGCCGATCGGCCCGCGGTCGCACGCAAAGGCGAGTCCGGGTTGTCGGCTGAACGCCTCAAACAGATCTCGGCCCGAGTTGCGGACGGGCACTACGACCGGCCCGAAGTGATCGATAAGGTCGCTCGCGGCATCCTTGGAGATCCCGACTTCAGGCGCTCCTCATGAAGTGCCTGGTCGTCGACGACTCGGCAACCATGCGCCGGATCGTGGTCAACGCATTGAAGAGCATCGGCCATACCGACCTCATCGAGGCCGCGGATGGAAGCGAAGGGCTCCAGAAATGCGATGCGTCGGTGGAGCTGGTGATTACCGACTGGAACATGCCGATCATGGGCGGGCTCGAGCTGGTGAAGGCGCTCCGCGCGAATGCGGCAACGACGAAGACGCCGGTGCTCATGGTGACGACCCGCAGCGTTCAAGAGGATATCCTCCAGGCGATCGAGGCCGGCGTCAGCGGGTACATCCTGAAGCCGTTTACGCCTCAGGTGCTGCGGGAGAAGATCAGTCAGATCATGGCAGCTGCCTAACCCGGTATCGCCACAATGATCACGATGAGCTCGCACAACATCCGGAGCCTCGCAACCGAGCTCGACCAGACGATGAGCCTGGTCAACGAGCTGGTGCGCGAGATTCAGGCGGCCGCGGCGGCCGGCCAGATCACCGGTCCGGTCGTCGCGCTGGCGAGCTCTCTGACCAAGCGCCCCGATCTGGCACAGCTCCCCGCGATGATGCTCCGTGCTTATGGTGGGATCATGGATGCGCTGGGAGGCATCCAGCGGCGCCGGGAGACCATTCAGGCGTTCGAGGCCGAGCGGCTGACCGTGACCCAGAAGCAGCTCAGCGAGGTGTCCACGGCCACCGAGTCCGCCACCATCGACATCATGGACGGGCTCGATCGCTCGCTGGCGCTGATTGATCAGGCACAGTCCCAGGCGAACGCCGCTGGGTCTTCCGACCTGGCCGGATCGCTCGAGCTGCTCCGCGCTGAGCTCAATCAGCTCTTCGGCCACCTCCAATTCCACGACATCACGACCCAACAGCTCGGTGGGGTCGGGGCGTTGCTGGACGAGATCGAAGCCCTCGTGACCGATGCGGCGCGCCTGTTCGACCAGAGCACCGACCTCTCAGCAGGCGATTCGGTGGAGCGTCCGGCCGGCGTCTTCAATCCGACAGCAACGTTCGCCGACGTCAAAGTGCGCCAGGCAGCCATTGACGCCGCGTTCGCCAAGACGCCACCGCTCGCGGTGGTCGCTCGGGCTTGACGATGGCGACCCTGCCCCAGTCTCGCCCCAGCGGCCGGCATGTGCGGCCCGATCGCGTCGACCCGAGGCCGCGGCCCGAGGAGGTCGCGACCGGACCTCGGGTGCTATTCATCGACGACGAGCCGATCGTCTGCCGGAGCATCGGAAAGTGTCTCGAGCGGTTTGGATTTCGGGTCGCGCTCGCGATGTCAGGAGAAGCCGCGCTCGACCAGCTCCAGAGGGCTGAGTTCGATGTGATCGTGAGCGACGTTCAGATGCCGGGGATGGGTGGGATCGAGCTGGTCTCGAAGATCCTCGGCTCGTGGCCTCGCATGGCCGGGCGGATCCTGATCACCAGCGGTGACGTTGGCAGCGAAGCGGCGCGGGCCCTGGTCGCCCGCACCGGATGCACGCCGATCCAGAAGCCCTTCCCGCTCGCGGATCTCATCGCGGCCATCCGCGAGCGTCTGCTGGCGACCGCAGCCTAACCTGACCGCTCGCTCCTCAGGGAGTGAGATCCGCCCGATAGCTCATCACAAATTCCAGAAACCGCGAGATGTCCACGATCGTGCCGGCCCGATAGCGTACCGTATGCGCATCGACCCGATCGGTTCCGGGAAGATACGCCATCATCTCGGCCGGGGTATAGCTCTTGAAGGTCAGCTCCAGACGAAATGGCCCCCGCGCCGGTAAGGGCTTGAAGTCTTTGAGCCGCTGGATCGCGGCCTTCGCCTTGGACCGGATCAGCGCCTGAGACGCCTCGGGCGTCATCACGGCGGCGGAATGGAAGCTGATCGGCCGCTTCACCACGGCGCCCTCGAGACCTCCCGTCAACTTCTGAACTTCATCGACCGCCGCCTGGTCACCGGAGACCATCACGACCGGCACGCCGAAGTAACCCGCGATCGTCGCGTTGATGCCCGACTCCGACATCAGCTGGTCGTTGAGCTTCACCGCCGCGAAGGTCGCGCTCGACATGGTATGGGCGCGCACCCCGACCGAATTGGTGGTCGCCGAATGGTACCCGATGAACATCGCCGCGCTGAACGACGAGTCGATGCCCTCCATCATCATCAGAGGCCGCGGCGACCCGCGAATGATCGTGACGTCGGGCGAGAACTTGTCGATCAGGAGGTTCTGCATGTTGCCGTGAGAGTCGGCGACGACGAACTCGGTCGCTCCCGCCTCGCGCGCCCCCTGGATCGCCGCAATCGCCTCGGCGGTCATGTACTCTCGAAACTTGGAATACTCGAAGCCGGTCGGACCGAGCTGCTCGGACGTGACCACCCCGCCGATTCCTTCCATGTCGACCGAGATGAACACTTTGATCGGCCGCTGAGCCAGGGCAGGCCCCGCTACCAGCGCTCCAATTGCGATCGCGACTGTTGCTGCTCTCAAACAGGACATCGCTGCTCTCCTTTATGGTACGACCGGCTTTCCGACCACCGGTAACGTAATCGATGACGCCCGCGCCCGGTCATGATAGATCGTCTGGTTCGCCACTTTCCATTCCACGTCCGTCGCGACCGGATTGCCCGTATTTTGATTCGGGTTGTACATAGGTGCCGCACTGCTCGCGATCTCGATCCGGATCCGGTGTCCGGTTTGAACTGATGCGCGATGTCGTATAGCTCGATCCGAAAGTTCGCGACCGTACGTGGAGTCAGCAGCTCTTCCTTGGTGTACCCGTTCCGGTAGCGCGCCCGCCGAATTCCGATCTCCGGCCCGAGCTTGATCGCCCGCCCGTCGGGATACACATCCGTCAGCACCGCCGTGAAGTCGGTGTCGAGCGCATCGCTCGCGGCTTGCAGGTTTACGACCACGTTACCGATCACATCGAGCGACTCGGTCAGGGCTTCGGTAGTGTACACCAAGACATCGTCGCGGCGCTGTACCGGCCGGCGATCGTTCGCATACATCTCGCCGCCGATCTCACTCGGGACCGGGTGCTTCGGATCGTAGCTGTAATGATCCGGCGGATCGTTCGCGGCAGGACGCCAGCCGAGCTTGCCATCGCCCTCCACCGAATTGGCCTTGCCGCCGCTCGTTAGGTAGAGCTGCCGGTCCGATGAGGTGGCCGGCGGGTAGCTGTCGTACGACCGCCACTCGTTCGCGCCGGTCACGTAGACCCTCGACTTGGGCGCGTCGAACTTGGGCGCAGTCCCTTTGAGACACCAGTCGAAAAAGGCCAAGTGGAGCGCCTTGACGTCGACGACCGACTCCGGCGTGAACTCCATGTCGCCGACGCGGAGGGTTCCGCCAAGGAATGTTGGCGCGTGCTCCCACGGACCGCCGACCAAGAAGTGTTTCTCCTTCGACGGCGCATTCTGTTGAAGGCCGCGCCAATAGAACATTGCGCCGGGTTGGTCGCCGTCGAACCATCCGGTCACGGTCAGCGTCGGGATATCGATCTTCTTGAAATCCCCGGCCGTGAACTGAATCCGCTTCCAGTAGTCATCCATCAAGGGGTGGGTGAGGAACTCTCGATATAACCGCATCGGACGCCCCATGACCGAATCCGCGGTGAGCAGCGGCCGGTGAGCCAGCACCCTGTCCCAGATCACCCCGCGAGCGTTGTCGCCCTGTTGAACCCGCCCGGAAGTCCCGTTCAGCCAGGTGAGCGCCCATTGGTGCATGAGGGCGCCGCCGAGGAACGGGAGCTCGTCGAGATATCTCCCGGCCGGCGCCGTCGGCGCCATGCAGACGAGATGGGACGGGTGCTCCTTGGCGGCCAGCCATTGCACCGTGCCCAGGTACGAGACGCCCATCATTCCAATCCGGCCGTTCGACCACGGCTGAGTCGCCAGCCATTCGATCGAATCGAAGCCGTCGTGGCCCTCTTGAAAGAAGAAATTGAACTCGCCGTCGGAGTCCCCGCGCCCTCGAACGTCCTGGATCGCGAAGCCGTAGCCTCGTGCGGCGTAGTACTCCGCCCACTGCGGCACATTGAGCATGTCGGTGACGCGGCCGTAGGGAGTCCGAATCAAGATGATCGGATAGCGTCCCGGAGCTTCGGGAAGCCAGACGTCGGTCGCGAGCTTGACCCCGTCCCGCATCGGAATCATAACGCCGAACAAAGGCCGCGCCTGCCCGGCAAGCGGCCCCGCCAAAAGCACGCCGAGGATCGCCGATTGAATGGCCGGCCTAATCCGCTCCATCGATCCTCTCATCCAGGAAGTTCTCCCTGCCGTCCTGCCGACTTGCCGCCCTGCCCCCCTGCGAAGCGGACCGCCGTTTCCATGAAGACCCGAACCACCGGCTCCAGGGTGTTCACCTCGACATACTCGTTCTTTTCGTGGAGCCCGCTGCCGCGCGGCCCGAACGTGACCGTCGGGATCCCGGCTTCGCCGAGGTAGATGTTGGAGTCGGTGATGCAGAGCAGCCCACCTAACGCGGGCTCGCGGCCGATGTGGCAGTGATAGGCCTCCCGGAAGCACCGGACTGCGAGACAGTCCGCGGCCAGCTCGTACGGATCGTAGTAGGGCGGCGCCACCAGGATTTCCACTGTGGAGGCGAGAGCGAGCCGACCGACGATCTGCTCGAGGTCTCGAACGGCCGAAGCCTTCGTCTCCCCGGGCGCGAGAAGACGGGTCACGACGATTTCGCAGCGCTCCGGCACGACGACGGCGTACTCCCGATAGCCGCCGTCGATCTTGAGCACCGAGTAGTTGGTTCGTCCGAACGTAGGATGCGATCCAAGTGGTAGCTGGTCGAGCGCGACCACGATTCGAGCGGCATCGTCCACGGCGTTGATCCCGCGCTCCGGGTGCGCGAGCGCGTGGGAGCTGCGTCCGTTCACCACGATCCGGTAGAGGACCTTTCCCGTCATCACGAGCGGGATCGGATCGTCGGCACCGGTCCCATGGAACGGCTCAGCGAGGAGCAAGAGATCACTCTTGCCGTATGCGGTCGCGACGAGCGCCCGGGCTCCGGAGCCGAACCCCTCTTCGTCCACCGTCGCCGCGAAACCGATCCGGCCTAACGATGGATGGAGGTCTTTCGCGCCGAGGAGCAGCTTGAACGCCTGGAACGCGCAGGCCACGCCGGACTTCATGTCGAGCGCCCCGAGCCCGTACATCCGGCCGTCCCGAGTGACGGGCGTGAACGGGTCGGTCACCCAGCCCGCGGCGACATCGACGGTGTCGAGGTGGCCGGTGAACGTGACGAACGAGTCATGGGGCCCGAGCGCTGCGCTCACGCTCACGTTCGGCCGTCCCGGCGCGACCTCGTGCCACTCGGGCGTGAGGCCGAGCTTCTTGATCTCTTCGGCAATCAGCGCCGCGGCGGCCTCCTCCCGCGGCGTGCGCGAATCCGTGCTGACCAGCCGTTCGGTCAGTTCGATCAGGTCCGCGACATTGACGGCAGGGAGTTGCAAGGAATCCTCGGAAATCGGGAGTCGGAAATCGAAAGTCGGGCGCCGGGACGACTGTCGGAATTCGGGATCGGCTCCGGGGTTGTCCCCGACTTCCGATCTCCGACTTCCGACAACCTACTTCCGCTTGAGCTCCGGCACACCCGCCATCATCACCCCGACCGCCCGTCCCCGCGGGTCCAGTCTGAACGTCGCGAGAGCCTTGTCTCGCGCCGGCGGGTTCCAGGTGACCAGGAATGTATCGTAGTTCTAGTGCTCGCCGTCGTGAAGGCCTTTACTCGACGACCCAATGGCAAAGATGGTGTTCTCATCCACCCGTGTCGTCCGCCCGCCCTCAAGGGTCCCGTACCCCTTCGCGAAGATCACGGAGTCGTCCTTGACGATGGAAACCGCGAGGGCCGGCGCCGCCAAGCAGCCCGCGAACGCTCGAAGTACTTGTCGGGCCGCGCGAGCTTCTCGGCGGTCCCGCCGCTCTGCGCCGCGAGCGACCCGGCGACGAAGCAACCCGCTACACCCGCAAGAACCCACCGCATACCGCCTCCGATCCCTAGGCCCTCATCCCCAATCCCTATTCCCTATGACCTAATCCGATTCCCTAATACTGACTAGGCACCGCGCTCAGCCCCAGCATCTGCCGAGCCTGCGCCGGCGTCGCCACCCCGCGGTTGAGCTCGTTCGCAAGCCGCGCCGCTCGCTCCACCAGCTCGGCGTTGCTCTTCGCCTTCATGCCCCGCTTGTAGTACACGTTGTCCTCGAGCCCGACCCGGACGTGGCCGCCTAACAGGATCGCGAACGTGGTC
>JBDTOH010000134.1:0-11585 GCA_039933355.1 Gemmatimonadota bacterium
TGGACGGGTGATTTACCGACACAAATGACCTAACGCCGATCGCCCAGTCCAGTCGGGCTGGACCGACGCGCGGGGCGACGAGTTGATGCGACAGCGGGCCGGCTCCCTCTCGGGAAACGGCCCGCTGGCTTGTCTCTACCTCGAGCGACCTACTTGGCCTTGGCCACGTTCTCGGCGGCGGGACCCTTGGCCCCCATGACCATGTCGAACTCGACCCTCTCACCCTCAACGAGACTTCTGAACCCATCCATCTTGATCGCTGAGTGGTGGACGAAGCAGTCCTTTTCGCCATTCTCCGGGGTGATGAAGCCGAAGCCCTTCGCGTCGTTGAACCACTTCACGGTACCGATGATGCGAGCCATTCCGCCAGACTCCTGAGTGATGTGACCACGCCGCCGCGCTCAATTCGCGCGCCTACGGCCCTCCCCTTGATCGCGGGCCTATCCCGCGTCAGGCAAGTAAAAGACCCACGGCGACAGCGCCCGGGTCGCTCGATACCAAGACGTATAGTCGATAAGAAACGACGAAGGTCCTACTTTGGCGCGCTCTAATGTGGGAACAACTACGGAGAGTGTCAAGATCTGAACGCCTCCCCAATGCGATTGCTGACGGCCCGGATGGCCGTGACCCAGCCCGGCCTGCTCTGGGCCTTCTGATCCCGCCGGACCGCGCGGTTTAGGGCCTGCAGGAACTCGCTCGCGGTCGGATAGCGGGCGTTCCGGTCGGACTTGAGCGCCTGACGGAGGACTTTTCCGAGCTCAGGCCCCACGTCCGGCCTGGCCGTCAGGTCCGGGAGCCGTTCGGTCGTCTGCATCGCGAGAATCCCCTCCAGCGTGTTCGCTTCGAACGGGGGCTGACCCAGCAAGGCGAAGTAGGCCACGGCCGCCAGCGAATAGAGATCCGAGCGAATGTCCACGCGCTCCCCGAGGAGCTGTTCCGGACTCGCGAATTGCGGGGTCCCGCTGTGGCTCGATGCGCCGCCGAAGCGACCCATTCCTCGGAGCGCGACCGCAAGCCCGAAGTCGGTGATCCGGAGATAGCCGCCCCGCGCGGTCAGCAGGTTCTCCGGTTTGATGTCGCGGTGAACCAGGCCGGCGCCGTGCGCGTGGCTCAGGGCGTTGAGGGCTTCGCGGAGCAGGCGGAGCACCAGCTCGAGCGGTAGCGGGCCGTCTTTCTCCACCATCTGTGCCAGGTTAGGCCCTTCGACCAGCTCCATCGTGTACCACATCAGGCCGAGCCGCCCGCCGATCTCGTAGATGTCGACGATGTTCGGATGATTGAGCCGCGCGGCCAGCTGCGCTTCGCGACGGAAGCGCTCGATGACCGCAGGGTCCTCGGTCAGATGCGGGTGGAGGACCTTGAGCGCGACCATCCGCTCGAGCTCGAGGTCCCGGACCCGATAGACCCGCCCGAAGCCGCCGGAGCCGAGCTCCGCCAGCAGCTCGTAGTCGTCACCTAACGCTCGCCGGAGGCGCTTCTCCCAGGCCCGGGCGCTCTCGTTGCTGGTCAAGGGCGGGGTCGTGTCGAGCGTCGCGACGGTGGTGTACGCGCCCGCGTCCGAGGCGAAATCCTCGAGCATCTCCGAGGCGGTGAGGTACCGCTCGCTCGGAATCCGGCGCATCGCCCGGAGAATCACCCGCTCGAGCGCCTGCGGGCACGCCGCCCGGAGCGCGTTCGGCCGCTGGAGGTGCTCCGGATCGAGCGCGGGCACCACGCCGGTGATCGCGAAGTAGAGCACGGCGCCCGCCGTGTAGATGTCGCTCATCGGATCGCCGACCGCGCCGTCGCGGATCTCCGGCGCGGTGAACTCCGTGCTGGTCGGCTTCTCGCTGAGGGGAATCACGGGCAGCGTGTAGCTGGAGAACCGGAGGTCGGTGATCGTGCCGCGGCCGGTCCCGCTGATCAGGAGCGAGTTGGGGACGATCCGGCGCACGATGATTCCGCGGTTGTGCGCGTGCTCGAGGGCGCGGAGCAGGTCGCGGGCGAGCACGTGAACCATCGGGATCGGACGGGGGCCGCGCTGATTGGCGACGTGGAGCCCTTCGCCCTCGACCCAGTTGCCGATCCGGTACGCCATGTCCTCGATCACGCCGGCGTCGTACACGTGCCGAATGGCGGGATGGTCGAGCTGGCCTAACGCTTCAGCTTCGCGGAGGAACCAGGACCGGAGCGCGTCGTTCGAATAGAAGTTGACCCGGATGCTGACTCGGCGGTTGAGGATCTGATCCCGCCCGACGAACAACACCCGCTCGGCCGACGAAGCCACCAGCTGCTCGACGCGGTACCGGTGACCGAGCCGCGCCTCCGTCGCCTGGAAGAGCGCCGCGGGTTCCGGCGGCATCGTCATGTCTCGCCGGCGGTCACGACCTGATCACCTCCGCGTCGCTTGGCCAGATAGAGCGCCGCGTCTGCCGCCGCGAGCACGGCAGCCGGGGTGAGGCCGTCCTTGGGCGCCTCGGCGAGACCGAAGCTGAGCGACACCGACCCGAATTCCGGGTGATGGCGGATCAGCTGCTGCATGCCCTGGCGGACCCGCCCCGCGAAGACGCCCCCTTCGGCCGGCGTCGTCATCGGGAGGATCACGATGAACTCGTCGCCGCCGAGCCGGCCGACGACGTCGAGCGTCCGAACCTGTTGGCGGAGCAGGTGGCTTACGAGCACGAGATAGCGGTCGCCGGCGGCGTGGCCGAAGGTGTCGTTGATCGACTTGAAGCGGTCCAGGTCGATCAGCACGATGGAGGTCCGGATCTGGTGCCGGTTGCTTCGCGAGATCTCCGCGTCGAGGCGTTCCTCGATCGCCCGGCGGTTGAACAGTCCCGTCAGATCGTCGGTGGTCGCCTGGTTCTGGAGCCGCTCGACCAGCTCGGCGTTCTTGAGCGCGATCGCGGCGGCGAACGAGAGGGTGGCGGCGAGGTCTCGCTCGGCCCGGCCGTACTTGGTCCCGTTGAGCCGCGAACCGAGGAGCAGTAGTGCGAGGCGCTCGCCGCCGGCGTCGAGCGGAACGACCATCTCGGTGCCCGCGGGCAGGAGAACGCCGAGGCCGAGATCCTCCGCGTCGGTGACGCCGATGCCAAGGGGGAGGGCCTGCTCGAGCTCGGTGCGACCGATGCTCGCCGGTGCGCGGTCCTTGTCGAGCGACCGGAAGTGTTTGGGGAGGAAGGCCGCACCCGCCGGCCGATAGAGGCACGCCCACCAGGCGAAGAAGACTTCGGCCATGAAGTCGAGCACCAGCTGTTCGGTCTCGTCGGTCGAGTGCACCGAGGAGAGGAGCCGAGCCACCTGGCGCAGGGCCCGGAGCTGAAAGACCGCGTCGTCGAGCGCGGCCTGCCGGTCGAGCAATACGGATCGGAGCTCGAGCACGACGCTCAACCCGAGCGCGAGCGGCGCGGCGACCCCGTGCAGCCGGTCCACCAGCTCCGGGCCTGCCAGCACGTGGAGGGTCGTGGCTCCGCTCTCGCACCGAGCCACCTCGACCGCTTCGAGCAGCCCGGCATCGAGGCCGACCTGACGCCGGTCGCCGGCCGTCTCGACCGCGAACCAAATTCGTTCACTCTGAAAACGCTGAACCAGCGCCTCCCTGCAGCGCTCAAATAGCTCCACATCCGACCGCGACTGACGGCAGGCCTGGGCAAAGGCACTTGGAAGGGTCTGGGGCGAAGCCGATCCGAGTGACGGCAGATTCATGCGGAATAATAGTTTAGGGCTCGACGAGCCGCACTCAGGGCGGCTCCGGCTGAGCCTCAAGTTGGGCGTCGGTCAGACGATAATTGCCCAAAGGGTTAGCAGGGTCCATGCCAGGAGCAGTTCGATGATGATCATGAAGTTGGTGGCAACCGGGGCGGCTTCCTTTGGAGGCGCCCTGCTCATTGGGGTGCTCGCCGCGACCGGCCGCGAGGTCCGGCGGAGCGGCGACGATGTTGCCCAGCTCCAGGCGACGGTCGACAGCCTGAGGGGTGCCCTGGACAACGCTATGCCGGCGCGCGGATTCCCGAGCGGTCGTCCCGACGTGCTCACCGACTTCAACAGTGAAACCGAGCAGCCGACGATCAGTCCGGTGGCGTTCGTGGACGGTTACGCGTCGGTCATCGGGAGCGTCCATCTCGGGGCCCTGGTGTACGTGGCGCCGTTCGCATCGATTCGGGGCGACGAAGGCCAGCCGATCGAGATCGGCGAAGGAACCAACATTCAGGACGGCGCGGTCGTCCACGCTCTGGAGACGACGCAGGGAGGCGCCGCCGTCGCAAACCGGACCTACACAGTCGCCGGGAAGGAATACGCCGTCTACATCGGGAAGCGCGTGTCGCTCGCCCACCAGTCGCTGGTTCACGGGCCGGCCCGGATCGACGACAACGTGTTCGTCGGCATGCAGGCGATGGTGTTCAAAGCGTCGATCGGCGAAGGCGTCGTGATCGAGCCGGGCGCGAAGGTCATCGGGGTGAATGTCGCGGCCGGCCGTTATGTGCCGGCCGGCCAGACGGTCACGACCCAGAAAGCGGCCGACCTGCTCCCCAAGATCACCGACGATTATCCGTATCGGACGCTCAACGATGCGGTGGTCCACGTCAACACGAGCTTCGCGAAGGCCTATCGCCGAGCCGCCGACTCGGCCGCGGCCGCCTCGCGGTCGGCGCACGCCCCCCGAGCCGCCTCGAGCGACGCCAAGGCGGCGAGCCCGAAGAAGCCGGAGCCGGAAGCGGCCAAGACCGAGAAGACCCACTAGCCGTTAGGCATCGAGCCCCCGCGAGTCGAACCGCTCGTTGAGCTCGCGGGTGATTCGCTTGAGCTCGATCAGCATCTCCAGGCGGTTCCAGGTGGGGTGGCTGGTGGCGAGGTCGATCAGGCCCCGGTGCCACCACGATGTGTCCTCGCCGTTAGGTACCCCCGCCTGCTGGTGATACTCGACCCCGAGGCGGCGGATCTCGACCAGGGCCGCACCGACCGCGTGGAGCTCATCGGCCACGCACACATCCATCGCCCGCGACGGCGCGGTCATTAGCCGGGCGAGATACTCGAAGCGGCAGGCCTTCCAGGTTCGCTCCCGTCCCAGCACGTCGTACTTCGGCTCCGCCGCCGCCTCGACCACGTGGGCCACCTGCACCCCGAACTTGGCCCCGATCTCCGTGCCCAACGTCTGCTGCCGCCCGTGGGTGCACGAATCGTACAACAGCTTGAGGATGCTCGAGACGATCGTGCATTCGTCCGCGCCGAACCGGGCGAGGATGACGGCGACGCTGGACGCCCGGATCAGGCAGGAGTGACGGTCATAGCGGGACACTCGGGCGGGGTAGTGCTTGGCCGCGAACGCGAGCGCGTGGTGAATCCGGTCCGAATAACCTTGCAAATGCATTGCAGCCCGACCGTCAACGGGTGAATCGTGGGGTGCGGCTCCAGCCTCACCGATCTGCTACGGAAGCCCGAGGAGCTTGTGGGTCTGGAGCGACAGCCGCCATTCCGGATGGGCTAGAATGTAGCGGACTGTGCGCTCAGTGTTCTCAGCTCGCTCCGGACCGTCCATCGGCTGGAGAAAGAAATGCCGAAACCCGAGCCGCCGGAAGCGCTCGGGCTCGAGACCGGTCTGGGGGTAGACCAGCTTGAGCTCGTCCCCCTCGGTGAGGACGGTCGTCGCGTTCGCTTTGGGGCTCATGCAGACCCAGTCGAGTCCGGCCGGAGCCGGCAGCGTCCCGTTCGTCTCGACCGCCACCTCAAAGCCCCGCTGATGGAGCGCTTCGATGAGGGCGACGTCGAGCTGAAGGAGCGGCTCGCCTCCGGTGCAGACGACGTAAGGCCTTCCCACGGAATTCGCGTCCGCCGGCCAGACTCCCGCGACCGCGTCGGCCAGATGATCCGCCGATCCGAATTTCCCGCCACCCGGGCCGTCCGTTCCCACGAAATCCGTATCGCAGAACCCGCACACGGCAAATTCCCGGTCGGCCTCGCGGCCAGTCCACAGATTGCACCCCGCGAACCGGCAGAAGACCGCCGGCCGCCCGGTGTGAGCGCCTTCGCCTTGGAGGGTGTAAAAGATCTCTTTGACGGCGTAGGTCATGACAGAAGAAGGCGGCAGGGCGGCAGGGCGGCAAGGCGGCAGGTTGCCCCGATCTTCCCCGTCCCCTTTGGACCAGACCACTCCGCGCGGTGCTTCCGCTGCGAGCGAAGCTACCTGCCGCCCTGCCGCCCTGCCGCCTCGCCGCCCTGGTAATCTCCCGGATCTACCACCCCCACCTCCGCAAACCCGTTGAGCCTGATCAGACACGCGTCGCATGCCCCGCACGCGCGGCCTTCCCGATCCGGCTGGTAGCAGGAGCGGGTCGCGCCGTAGTCCACGCCTAACGCCAATCCCCGGCGGATGATCTCGGCCTTGGTCAGATCGATCAGGGGCGTCCGAATCTCGAGCGTCCGGCCCAGCTCCGTTCCGGCCCGGGTCGCCAGGTTCGCGGTCGCCTCGAAGGCGCGAATGAACCGGGCACGGCAGTCGGGATAGCCGCTGTAGTCGACCGCGTTGACGCCGATAAAGATGTGGCGGCTGCCTAACACTTCGGCCCAGGCGGTCGCATAGGCCAGGAAGATCGTGTTCCGGGCCGGGACGTAGGTCACCGGAATCGCCGCCGCCATCTGATCGGGCGAGCGGCCGGTCGGCACCGGGATGTCGGCGGTGAGCGCGGATCCCCCGAACGTCCGGAGATCGATGTCGAGCACGACGTGCCGCGCGGCGTGCAGCTGCGCCGCGATCGTGGCTGCCGCGTCGATCTCGACGGCGTGGCGCTGGCCGTACCGAAAGCTCAACGCGTAGGCATCGAAGCCCTCCGCCCGCGCGATCGCGAGAGTCGTGGCCGAATCGAGCCCACCGCTCAGCAGCACGACCGCGGGCGGACCGGTCATCCGCTGAGCTCTTGGCCGAGCAAGTGGCGCAGGGCCGGCTCGAGCTCGGGGTATCGGAACCGGTAACCGGTCGTGAGCAAAGCTTCCGGGCGGACTCGCGTGCTCGCCAGCAGTCCTTCCTGCGCGAACGCTCCGAGCGCCGCCCGGAGCACGACGCCAGGCACGGCCAAGACGGTCGGTCGATGCAGCACTCGGCCGAGCTTGGCGGTGAAATCGCGATTGCGCTCCGGCCATGGAGCGACCGCGTTGACCGGGCCCTCGAGCCTCTGATCGAACAGCGCCGTCGCGACAATGCCGATCACGTCGTCGATCCCGATCCAGCTCACCCACTGATTCCCGTCTCCGAGCCGCCCGCCGAGGCCCAGGCGAAATGGAATCAGCATCGGTGCGAGCCCGCCGCCCCGAGGCGAGAGAACCAGACCGAAGCGCGTGGACACGGTGCGGACGCCGGCCGCCCGAGCGGGTGCCGAGGATTCTTCCCAGGCACTCACTACGTCCGCGAGGAATCCCTTGCCCCGCGGACTTCCCTCGGCCATCTCATCCTCGCCGCGGTCGCCGTAGAAGCCGATCGCGGACGCGCATACGAGCACCGCCGGCGGGCGGTCCATCTGGGCGAGCGTTCGGGCGAGCAGCGAGGTGCCGCGGCTCCGGCTGTCGATGACGCGCCGCTTCTTTTCCTCCGTCCACCGACCACCGGCAATGCTCTCACCGGCCAAGTGAACTATGGCGTCCACGCCCTCGAGACTGCGGGGGTCGAGCCGATCGGCCGCGGGGTCCCAAAGAACGTCGCCCGGCTTTGGATCCCGGCGGACCAGCCGAACCACGCGATGACCGCCCGTGGTGAGGAGCGGACTGAGCGCGCGGCCGATGAAGCCGGTCGCTCCCGTGATCGCGATCGTCTGCGGGCCGACTCCGAGACGTTGGTGCAGGGCGAGATCGGCGGCGACAGTGGCGTGGCGATACGCGAGGGTTTGCTCCACCGTCCTCTGGAGGCTGTTGCCGGCAACTGCCTGGCCGAGCCCACCGCCGGGAGCCGCGAGCTCGATTCGATCGGTCATCTTGGTGCCCCCGTCTCCGGCGGGCTCGAACCGATGAAGATGGTTCCACCGCGCAAACGGACCCTCGATCTGAACGTCCCGGAATTGCCGCCCCGGTTCGACGTCTCGATGCTCGGCGATCCACGTGAATCGGAACGGGCCTTTCCGAATCGTGAACCGAGCTCTCGTGCCGTTCGCGATCCCCGGATGCGCTTCGAGCAGATCGACCGATTCCCACGGGGGCACCAGTCGCTCGAATGCGCCGGGCCGTGTATGCCACCGGTACACCAGGTCAGGAGGGGACGGGAGGAAGGTGCTGCGTTCGACGGCGATCATGGGGATAAGAAGGCGGCAGGGAGCCTGAGCAGCAAGAGGGTGAGGGGCCAGGTTCCAGCTCGCCGCTTGCAGCGCCGCCTCTGTTCCGCGATTTTTCCCCGCTCTTTCCGTTTCGAGCTGGAGGCATCCAATCAGCACCCCATCTTTGTCCTGGTCGATCAAGGACTCCGAGAAGCTCTACAACATGACCGGGTGGGGCCAAGGCTATTTCCGGATCAATGGGGAAGGCCACGTCACGGTCCACCCGACGGCCCAGCCCACCGGCGGGCTCGACCTCTTCCGTCTCGCGCTCGACCTCAATGCTCAGGGAATGCAGCTCCCGCTGCTGATCCGGTTTTCCGACATTCTCAAATCACGGATTCATCTGCTCGCCGCCGAGTTCCGGCGCGCGATCGAGGAATTCGGCTACGAGGGCCGCTACACGACGGTGTATCCGATCAAAGTGAATCAGCAGCGCCACGTCGTGGAGGAGATCGTCGCCTTCGGCGCGGAGGTCGGCGTCGGGCTCGAGTGCGGCAGCAAGGCGGAGCTGCAAGCCGTGCTCGGAATCACCGACCGGACCGACTATCCGATCGTCTGCAACGGGTACAAGGACGAGGAGTTTCTTCGTTTCGCCCTCATGGCCCAGCGCCTGGGCCACACGGTGTTCATCGTGCTCGAACAGCTGTCCGAGCTCGACTTCGTCCTGAAGGTCGCCGACGAGCTCGGCGTGAGCCCGACCATCGGCGTCCGGATCAAGACGGCGACGGAAGGAGCGGGGCGGTGGGCGAAGAGCGGCGGTGAGAAGTCCAAGTTCGGCTTGAGCGCGCCGCAGCTGCTCCGGCTGCTCGAGCGCCTCAACACCCTCGGCCGGCCCGAGCTCCTCAAGCTGATTCACTTCCATCTCGGCAGTCAGATCACCGACATCCGGTACATCAAGTCGGTGCTGGAGGAGATCGGCCGCTACTACGTCGAGATCCGCGAGCTCGGCTTCGACATCACCCACGTGGACGTCGGCGGGGGTTTGGGCGTCGACTACGAGGGCTCCCGAACGACCCGCCCGGCAAGCATGAACTACACGCCGCGAGAATACGCCAACGACATCGTGTATGGGCTCGGGACGATCTGCAAAGAGCAGGGAATCCCGATGCCGAATCTGATCTCGGAGTCGGGCCGCGCGCTGACGGCGCACCACTCGCTGCTGCTCGTGAACGTCACCGACGTCGAGGCCCAGACGGAGCCGGTTGTGCCTCCGCTCCGCCCCGACAGCCACCGCGTCCTGATCGAGCTGCACGAAAACCTCGAGTCGCTCACCGCCGACCGGCTCGACGAAGTGTTTCACGACGCAGTGGCGGCCAAGGAGCGAGTCCAGGAGCTGTTCGCGGCGGACGCGATCACGCTCCGCGAGCTCGCGGATATCGAGGAGATGTATCTCTGCACGATGAACGCGCTCGCTCGGGTGATCGGGGCGGACCGCTCGAACCACACCGAAACCTGGAACCACATCGAAGCGGTGTTGGTCGACCGGTATTTCTGCAACTTCTCGGTCTTCCAGTCGCTTCCGGACAACTGGGCCATCGATCAGCTGTTTCCGATCATGCCGATTCATCGGCTCGACGAAGAGCCGATTCGCCGGGGCACACTCCAGGACATGACCTGTGACTCCGACGGCGTCATCGACCGCTTTGCCGGCGGCCGGAAGGGGAAGCCCAGCCTCGAGCTCCATCCGTTCCGCCCGGGCGACCCCTACGTGCTCGGCATCTTCCTGACCGGTGCGTACCAGGAAATCCTCGGCGACCTCCACAACCTTTTCGGCGACACGAACGCGGTCCACATCCGGATCACGGAAACCGGATACGAGGTCACGGACCTCGTCCACGGCGACACGGTGACCGAGGTGCTCAACTACGTGCAGTATCTGCCCGCTGATCTGTTGACAAATTTTCGCCGGAAAGTGTCGAACACGGCCAGTCTGAGCCGAAACGACGCCAACATGTTCATTGCGGAGTACGTGGCGGGGCTCGAAGGTTACACGTACCTCGAGGGTGACATTCCGGTCGAAGAGGAGGCGGGGACTAAGTAGCGCTGGAGCGAGCGAAGGAGCGGCGCTCGGAGTCCGGCATCAAGAACTGTCATCCGAGCAGAGCGAGGGATCTACTTCGCGGTACCCGACCGCCGCACAGTAAATCCCTCGTCGCGTTGCTCCTCGGGATGACGATCTGCGGTAGGTCCGCGATTCCTCGAGTGCGGCTTGGGCAGGTTCGCTCAGCCCCGCTTCTCGATCGGGACGAAGTGCCGCTCCGCCGGGCCGGTGAAGATCTGCCGAGGCCGCGCGATCTTCTGATCCTTGTCGTTCAGCATCTCTTCCCACTGCGCCAGCCAGCCCGGCAGCCTGCCCACTGCGAACAGCACCGTGAAGTAGTCGGTCGGATATCCCATCGCCTGGTAGATCAACCCCGAATAGAAATCGACGTTGGGGTAGAGCTTCCGCTTGACGAAATATTCGTCCTCGAGCGCGATCTTCTCGAGCTCGAGCGCGATCTCGAGCTTCGGACTGAGCCCGGTCTGCTTGAACACCTCGTCGGCGGTTTTCTTGATCAGCCGAGCCCGCGGATCGTATGACTTGTAGACTCGATGGCCGAAGCCCATCAGGCGGCCTTCGCCCTTCTTGACCCCCGCGATGAAGGCGGGAATGTTTTTCTTGTCGCCGATCTCCGCAAGCATTTCGAGCACGGCTTCGTTGGCGCCGCCATGGAGCGGGCCGTAGAGCGCGGCGACCCCGGCCGACATCGCCGAGAACGGATCGACGTGCGAGGAGCCGACGGAGCGCACCGCGCTGGTCGAGCAGTTCTGCTCGTGATCCGCGTGGAGAATGAACAGGATCTCGAGCGCCCGCTGCAGCACCTTGTTAGGCTCGTGCTTCCCGCCGATCGAGAACATCATGTTGACGTAGTTCCCGATGTAGTCGAGATCGTTGCGCGGGAACTCATACGGCAAGCCCCGCGAATGCCGGAAGATGAATGCCGCGAGGGTCGGGAACTTGGCCATCAGCCGGATCCGCTGGATGTAGCGATTCCTCGGGTCCGCGATGTCCTTCGCGTCGGGATAGAAGGTCGACAATGCTCCGACTGCGCCCAAGAGCATCCCCATCGGGTGGGCGTCGTACCGGAACCCTTCGAGGAACTTGATGATGTTGGTGTGGACGTAGGTGTGCTTGCGAATGTCCTCCGTCCACGTTTCGAGCTGGGCCTTGTTCGGGAGCTCGCCCACGTTGAGGAGATAGGCTACTTCGAGGAAAGTCGCCTTCTCGGCCAGCTCCTCGATCGGGTAGCCGCGGTACCGGAGGATCCCCTT
>JBDTOH010000135.1:0-11539 GCA_039933355.1 Gemmatimonadota bacterium
AGGCCGCGGACTCCGTAGCGGATGTCCTGCGCCAGCTCATCGATGTACCAGGACGCCGCCATTCGGTTGCCCCTTTTCCGCTCGATTCGCTCGAGCTCTGCCTGAACCATCCGCCGATCGCCGAACCGGCGCCTGGCCTCTTCGTGCGCCGCAGCGGTCGAGAGCCCCTCGCCCTCGAGCTGGCGGGCCCGCATCTCGACGTGGAAGCTCAGCTCATCGGCCACGTCCCGCCGGAACCGGGCCGAGAGGTAGCGCCAGTATCGCTGCCAGCGTGAATCCTCGTTCATCTCATCGTTCAAGCGGCGACCGGTGCTCCCAGTGCCTTGAACACCGCCTCGGCGAAGCGGGTGAAGTCGTCGACCTCGGTCTTGAGCTGCGCGCGCCCTTTGGGAGTCAGGCGATAGAAGCGGGCCCGGCGGTTGTTCTCCGAGACGCCCCAGTCGGACGACACCCAGCCGCGATCTTCCAGCCGGTAGAGCGCGGGATAGAGGGAGCCTTCCTCCACTCGGAGGGTCTCCCCGGTGGCGCGCTCGATCCAGCGCATGACGCCGAAGCCGTGCGTGGAGCCGGAGATGAGGGCGCGAAGAATCAGAAGATCGAGGGTTCCTTTGAGCAGCTCGACGGCACGTGGCGGCATGCGGTCCTCCCCTGTAGTTCTAGGGAAGGTACGGTCTCCTCCCTAGAACTACAAGGGGTCGTAGCGGCGCCGGCTTTTCGAGAAGGCCTTCGGCTGCCGCCGACTGACGCCTGCCACTGGTTCTCGCCCAACCCGGATTGTAAACTTGGGAAACCAGTCCAAGCCGGGCCCGCCGGATCCGACCACAATCAAGATCTGACGCGGCCACCCGAGCAACCTACGACGAGCTCACCAATGAATCGTCTCCCGTCGGGCCTGAGCATCGTCGTCGCGCTGGCATCGTGCACGCCCGCTGCCGATTCGGCCCCGCCTCCGCCGCCGGCGCAGGAGATCCATGCGCTCGCCATCCCGCAGGACTTGTTCGCCCGCGTGAACGGCGTCACCCTGCACTATCTCGACTGGGGCGGTAAGGGCGATCTGCTTCTGTTTATCCATGGCTGGGGCCACACCGCGCATTCGTTCGACGGAATCGCGCCCGCTTTCACCGACCGCTACCGCGTGATGGGCCTAACCCGTCGCAACCACGGAGCGTCGGAGAAGCCGACTCCCGGCCACGACCTCAACACACTGGCGCAGGACATCGTCGCGTTCATGGATGCGGTCGGGGCCAAGCGGACGATACTGGTCGGCCATTCGTTCGCGGGCCTCGAGATGCCGCTGGTGGCGGCCCGAGCGGCGGATCGCGTGACGGGGATCGTATTCCTCGATGCCGTGTATGATTGGCCCGGCCTCGTCAGCAGCCTGGGCGACAAGGGCATCGGCCGCTATTTCCAGCTACCGGACAGCGCCTTGGCCTCGCGCGAAGCGCTCGAGGATTGGTACCGCCGAAGAGACCCCACCACCTGGGGGGCGGCCCAAGCCGCTACCCTTCGCAGCCAAACCTATCTGGGCAAGGACGGCCGGATGGCTTGGCAGCTCTCTGCTGCCATGAGCGCGCAGCTTCCCAAGCTCAATGCGAAACCGGCCGCGTTCTCGGGGATTCGGGCGCCCGTGCTCGCCCTCTGGGCGAAGCAGGCCGAGCCCGCCGCGGCGAGCATGAAGGCGTTCGGTTATTCGGCGTCCGATATCGAGCTCTGGAGGAAGTGGGCGGCCGAGGTCGATGTGCCGAACAAGCAGCGAGGGATCGAGCAGCTGAAGCGAGCGGTTCCGAATGCGACGGTCGTCGAGATGCGGGCACCCCATACGCTGCACTGGTACAACCCGACGGAAGTGATTCGGCTCATGAACCGATTTCTGAGCGGGCTCCCGACGACATCGAGTCGCGCGACGGGTTGAGTTTGCCCGGGCAGAGGACATCCACGCCGGTGCTCTTGCGCGCCGGCTCGGCGACTCGCACGTTACAGCCGCTCCGCCTCTCATCCGCCGTTCTTCCAGGGGTTTCCATGCTCCATCGCCTCGCCGCGCTCTCGCTGGCCGTTCTCGTCTCCTCGTCCGTTGCCGCCCAGAAGCCCGCTGCCCGCTCTCCCCTCAGCGGCATCGAAGCCTGGATCGACAGCGCCATGGTCAAAGGCCACGGCGTCGGCCTCGCCGTCGCCGTCGTGAAGGATGACTCGATCGTCTTCGCCAAGGGCTTCGGAGTCAAGAAGCTCGGCGACCCGGCTCCGGTCGGCCCCAAGACCATCTTCGCCATCGGCTCGACCACCAAGGCATTCACCGCCGCGGCGTTAGGCATGCTGGTGGACGAGGGCCGGCTCGGCTGGGACGACAAGGTCACCGATCATCTCCCGGGCTTCCAGCTCTACGATCCCGCCGTCACCCGCGAGATCACCGTCCGGGACCTCCTCACCCACCGGAGTGGTCTCTCTCGCGGCGACCGGATCTGGCTCGGCTCGAACCTTTCCCGGGCCGAGGTGATCCGCAGAGTCCGGTTCCACAAGCCAACCTGGAGCCTTCGCAACACCTGGGGCTACCAGAACATGATGTTCCTCACTGCGGGTGAGATGATCCCGGCCCTCACCGGCACCAGCTGGGACGATTTTCTCGAGGAGCGCATCTTCACGCCGCTCGGTATGACCTCGACCAGTACGGCTGACAGCGCCCTGAACAGCCAGACCGATGTGGCACAGCCGCACGAAGAGCGTGACGGCAAGACGATCACAATTCCCCGGCGGAACATCGACAATGTCGGCCCGGCCGGTTCGATGCACTCGAACGTGCTCGACATGGCGCAGTGGATTCGATTCCATCTGGCCGGCGGCGCGGTCGCTGGGAAGCAGCTCCTCAAGCCCGCGACCCACCGTGAGCTGTTCACGCCGCAGATGCTGATTCAGAGCGCCGAGGGGTTGGAGGCGTTCTACGGTAACACGCCGTTTCTGGCGTACGGCCTCGGCTGGTTTCTGTTCGACCGCGCGGGCCGGAAAGTGGTCGAGCATTCGGGCGGGATCGACGGCATGATCACCGAGCTGATCATGGTGCCCGAGGAAAAGCTCGGCGTCATCGTCCTCTCGAACCGGACGTCGCTGCTGGCCTTCCCGATCGGCCATCACATCATCGATCAGTATCTCGGCACCGGCAACGTGGACCGGCTCGGTCCGTTCCTGGCGAGCGAGGCCAAGGACGAAGCTCGGGAGCGCGCCGTCGAAGACAGCATGAGCCGGGCTCGGAATCCGTCGAGGGAACAGAGGACGTGGCGAAAGAGCCCGACACCGCCCGAGCCTCCCCCTCGATGCGTACACCGGCACCTTCGACAATCCCATGTTCGGCCCGGCGCGGGTGTCGCTCGAAGGCGGCAAGCTCGCGATCCAGATCCTGGAGCAGACCAGTCCGCTCAACCTCGAGCATTGGCAGTACGACACGTTTCGCGGGGCCTGGGGCGATCCGCATTTCGGCAAGGCGTTCACCACGTTCCGCGTCGTGAACGGAGCCGTCACGGGCATAACGATCGACGGCATCGAGCAGGAGTTCGTCCGCCGCCCCGCCGCCGTCGCAACGCTCGCCTGCGAACCGGGCGACGCCGATCAAACCCGCCTGGCGAGCCGGCGGAGCCCGTACGACTCGGTGGCGATTCAGTTAGGCAGCCGCGAAGCGCGGGTCTGCTATTCGCGGCCCTCCGTTCGCGGCCGGGTCATCTTCGGCGGGGAAGTGGTTCCGTACGACACGCTCTGGCGGACCGGCGCCAACGCTCCAACCACGATCCACCTCCCGTTCGCCGCAGAGATCGCGGGCCTATCGGTCCCGGCCGGCAAGTATGCGATCTACACCGTCCCGGGCCGGAGCGGCTGGAAAGTCGTGCTCAATCGGGAGACCGTCAACGCAGCATACACAGCCGAGGTGCGAGCCCAGGAGGTGGGGCGTGCCGCCGTCGCCAGCGAAGCATTGCGCGAACCGGTTGAAAAGTTCACGATCCGGTCCGAGCCGAAAGGACCCGATCAGGCCGATCTGATCCTCGAGTGGGAGAAGACTCGCGTCCGAATCCCGGTCGTGGCAGTCTCCAGATAGATATGACACACTCCGGGAGTGCCGAAGACATAACGCCTCAGGTACCTCTCCAAGGGATCACCGCTCACGTCATGATGAGTGAAAAAGACATGATCAAGACGATACGTCGAGCACCAACGCTCCTTCTCATCGCTCTCTCCGCGATCGCAACCAGCGATCCCGCCCTGGCCCAGCGCCCGATGAAGATCGTGGATCTCCTCAACATCCCGTGGGTTTCGGATCCGCAGCTCTCGCCCGACGGCCGCCAGCTCGTCTATGTCCGAAGCGACGCGGACTGGGCCGCGAACAAACACGTCGGCCACATCTGGCGAATCAATTTGGACGGTACCGGCGAAGTCCAGCTAACCACCGGCACCGCCGGCGAGGGCAGCCCGCGCTTTTCCCCCGACGGGAAATGGATCGCGTTCCTGGCAACCCGTGCGACCGGTCAACCACAGCAAATCTTTCTGATCGGCAGCACCGGCGGCGAAGCCCGTCGCCTCGGCAATCATCCGACAGCGGCATCAAGCATCGCATGGTCTCGAGACGGCGAGTCGATCTACTTCCTCGCGGAGGGCGAGAAGACCGCCGAGGAAGCTGAGCGGGAGAAGGCGAAGGACGACGCGATCGCGTTCGACGAGACCGGGAAGAACCGTCACCTCTGGACGATGGCGGTCGGGACCGGGAAATCGATGCGCCTCACCGACGGCGACTTTACGGTCCTAAGTTACAACCTGGCCCAGGACGGCAAGCACATCGTGTATCACCGCGCACCCGGTCGGCTCCTCGACGATCTGGAGGACTCCGAAGTCTGGCTCATGAGTTCCTCGGGCACAGACCAGATCCAGCTCACCAAGAACAGCGTGACGGAGAGCGGCGCCAGTCTCTCGCCGGACAATTCACAGGTGCTCTTCCTCTCGGGCACCAATGATCGATTCGAGCCATACTTCAACGAGAAGCTATTCCTCGTTCCAGCGGCGGGCGGCGCGCCGCGGAGGTTGCTCGGAGAGATGCAGCACGCGATTGTGGCCGCATGCTGGTCGAACGACGGCAAAGCGATCTTTGTCCTCGCGAACACGGGAGTCCGGAGCGAGCTCTTTCGGGTCGACCCAACGACCGGAAAGTCGGACCAGCTGACCTCCGGAGATCACGAGGTGCGCGACTGGCGGTACCAGCCCGCTACCGGCCAACACGTGTTCGCGATCGACGAGCCGAGCAATCCCGGCGACATCTGGGTCTTGGGCTCAGCGGCGGCTACTCCGGTCCGCGTCACGCATGTTTTCGACTACGTCGCCCGGGACTTCAAGCTGCCGCGTCAGGAAGCGATCGGGTGGACCGGCAAGGACGGGACGACGGTCGAGGGGCTGCTCTACTACCCCGCCGACTACGTGCCGGGCCGGCGCTACCCGCTCGCGGTGTCGACCCACGGCGGACCGGCGGCTTCCGACAAATTTGGGTTTGGCATTCCGGCGATCTACTGGGTCAATGACCACGCGGTGCTCACCGGACTGGGCTATGCTGTGCTCAAACCCAATTACCGGGGAAGCACGGGATATGGCGACGCGTTCCTGCGCGATATGGTGGGACACTACTTCCAAAACGCGCACCTCGACGTCCTCGCGGGCGTCGACAAGGTTGTCAGCATGGGGATCGCCGACCCGGACCGGCTCGTCAAGATGGGGTGGAGCGGCGGTGGCCACATGACGAACAAGCTCATCACGTACACCGACCGCTTCAAAGCCGCGGCCTCCGGCGCCGGCGCGTCGAACTGGATCTCGATGTATTCGGAGAGCGACAACCGCCGGGGTCGTACGGCCTGGTTCGGCGGGACGCCGTGGCAGAAGGATGCGCCCATCGAGGTCTATTGGGAGAGCTCGCCGCTCAAATACGCGAGCAAGGTAAAAACCCCGACCATTTTCCTGGTCGGCGCGAGCGATCTCCGGGTGCCTCCGCCCCAGTCGGTGGAGATGTACCGCGCCCTCAAGAGCAACAGAGTGCCGACGCACCTGTATCTCTTCCCGCGCGAGCCCCACGTCCTGGGCGAGCTTCGGCATCAGCTCTTCAAAATAAACGTCGAGCTGGACTGGTTCGAGAAGTATGCGCGAGGACAGAAGTACAGCTGGGAGAGCGGGCCGCGAGACGCCGCGACGCCCTGATCGGCAGACGTCGCTCGTGAGTGGCTGAGACAGCCTGCCTTTCCCGGCGGCCGCGCCGGCAGGCGGTTCCTGCTCCGGAAGACGAACCCGTCAGGACCAGCCGGAGGGCCGCGTCACGCCATGATGAGCGCTATGTTGGTGCCAAGCCGGCGCCGCCAGGCGCCTCCCCCTTTACCATCTGCGAAGGATCCATCCATGACGGTCGCCCTCGCGAGACGACTCGCCTTCGTCGGTCTCTCCTTACCCGTCGCTGCCGCTGCCCAGCAAGTACCGGAGCAACCCGGCATCAAGTGGACTGAGCAGCAGCTCAAGGACGCAGTCGCGCCGGTGCGCGCGGGCCGCAAGCTCACGCCGAAGACCTGGCCTCACAACTCGCGCGTCGCCGTGTGCCTGAGCTTCGACGTGGACAACGAGTCTTACCTGCTGGCGGGAGGTCAGACATCCCCGACCACGCTATCCGCCGCAGACTTTGGCGCACAGGAGGGGTTGCCCCGCGTTCTGGCGCTCCTCGACAAGTACCAGATCCCGTCCTCGTTCTTCATCCCCGCCGTCAGCGCACTCCTCCACCCCGAGATGATCCCGGCGATCATGAAATCGGGACGGCACGAGATCGGCGTGCACGGATGGATCCACGAATTTCCGCCGGCCACCGGCAGCGCGGCCGAGGAGGAGCGGCTGCTCAATCAGGCCATCGACTACCTCACGAAGGCAACCGGCAGGCGTCCGGTTGGCTATCGCGCCCCCGCGTGGGCTTTCAGCGAGCATACGTTAGGCCTGATCCGCAAAGCGGGGATGTTCTACGACAGCAGTCTGCAGGCGATGGACGAGCCCTACGAGATCGTGTCGAACGGTGAAGCGACGGGACTGGTCGAGCTGGGGATCGACTGGACCCTCACCGAGTCCCCGTACCTCGGTCGAGGCGGGACGATGCCGTCGCCGGAAGCGCTCTTCCGGCTATACCGCGACGAATTCGACGGCGCGTACGCTCTGCGCACCACATTCGTGCTGACATTGCATCCGCATGTCATCGGCCATCGGGCGCCGATGAAGTACCTGGAGCAATTCGTGGCGTACATGAAAGGCAGGCCGGGCGTCTGGTTCGCTACCTGCGAGCAGATCGCGCGGTACGCGAAGGCGGCGGCGGACCACAAGCTGTAACCGCGGACGTTGATAGCCCCTGGGAGGGTTGAGGTACCGCGATCACCGATGAAAGTCGAAGGCGTGCAGAACGTCCAGGGCAGTTGCGCCGCGCAGCTCACACCGGCGGGTCGCGCCTCGACCCGCAGGGTCGTGGCGTCCGAGAGCAGCAGTAACACGCTGCGGCCGTTGAACAGGTCCAGGCACCGGATCTGTCCGTCCGGCACGATCGTTCTGGGCGCGGGATTCACGAAGCCGCTCGCCAGAGGCCCAGTATCCGAGCCGCGCCCCGTAACCCGGGAGGGATGTCGACCCTGACACGGCAAACTCGGTGGGATCGATGTTGTCCGGCGCGATGGCCAAGGGCGGGCTCTCGGCATCGTCGGCGAGCTGTGCGATGTTGAACCAGGCGCACCGTGCGGTGCCGACCACGTCCACATCCACAGATCCTCCGATCGGCGGCACCGTGCGGTGGTCGGTCCCGTCGCCCCGTCGCCCCGGCCGAGCCGCCCCGCGATCTCAGACGCCATCGGCTCCGCGTAGTAGTCGCTCGTCGGAACTACGTGAAGCAAGTGCGGACGACCCGAGCCGAAGAGCCCTCACGGAACCTCCAGTGCGCGGAAGGTCATGATCCGGTCGCGCGGGCCTCCCGCGTCCGCACCGCCTTGATCACCTCGCGCGTCAGGTCCCATTGATCGAACCCTTGCCGCCCAAAGTCCAGACCCCGCCTCACGATCACCAAGTCGTGCGACGGGACCACCACCACGAACTGCCCCCGATTCCCCGCCGTGGAGTATGCGTCCCTCGGCACGTCAGAACGGCTGTCGGGCACCAGCCACCACTGCCCACCGTAGAAGTTCCCGGTCTTGGCGGTAGCCGGCGCGGGCGTCCGCACGAACTTGATCCAGTCGCTCGAGAGCAGCCGTTGGCCGTTCCAGATCCCGTCCTGGAGATACAGCTGCCCGAACCGCGCCAGATCCCGCGCGTTGGCATACACCTGGCTGCTCAGGATGAAGTCCCCGAACCGGTCCGTGCTCACCAGCGTGTTCCGCATCCCGATCCGGTCGAGCAAGGCCCGCCTCGGAAACTCGAGGTACGTCCGGCCACCGCCTAACGCGAGCTTCATGGCATAGACGCCGAGCAGGTTGTCATAGTTCTCGTAGTCCCAGAAAGTGCCGGGCTCCCGGAAGAGGGCCCGGCTCCGCGCGCCCTGGATCGAGCTCGCGCCGACCCAGTACGAGAGCCCCGATCCGGTGACATACTCCGCGCCCCAGCTGTCGACCGGATAGAGCCCGCTCGACATGTTGAGGACGTGGCGCAACGTGATCGCTCGGCGGGGATCGGTCTCCGGCGATGCGGCGGCGGGCAGCCAGTCGACCGGCAACGGCTGGTCGAGCGCCATCTTGCCCTGGTCGACCAGCATGCCGATCAACGTCGCCGCGATGCTCTTGGCCGTGGACCAGGTTCGCGTCCTCGTCGTAGCGTCCACACCCGGCGCGTACCGCTCGAGAACGATTCGGCCGCGATGCAGGACCACGAGGCTCAGCGTGACCTGTTCGCGAGATTCGCGCTGAAAGGCCCAGTCCGACGCCTTCTTCAGTGCAGTCGAATCGATGTCGCGCGGAATCGACCGGTCGGTCACCAGGTCTCCGTCCGGCCACGGGATCTTGCTCGCGTCGCCGGCCGGCCGCGCCAAATCGAGAACCGGAAGGCTCCCGATGTCGTCGAACGTCTGATCAGGCGCCAGGACGACGCAACCGAGGCCCTCCCGAAACGCCGCCCGCGCGACCGGCCCAGCCGCCGGCGCACCGACCGCGACCGCCCGCCGCCCTCGATCGACGACATAGTTGCCTCCGGCCGCCGTTCCGATCGGGCGCTCGAGGAAGGCGAGCTCCTGGGCGAAGACCTGCTCGAGCGTGCGGTTGGAGGTGAACAGGCCGTTGCACATGAAAACCGCCTGCATCCCTCGCTGCACGAACGCGCGATTGGACGCCCAGTAGTCGAACCTATCCTTCTGCTGGGCGGCGGCGGGCGTCGCGAAGACGATCGCGAGCAGGATGCCGGCTCGTTTCATGGGATCCCCCGAGGGTAGTGGTCTCGCAACGCCTTGAACATACCGGCTAAAACGACAGTTCGGCGGCGCGGGCGCGTTAGGCTGGTGTTCGCGCCGGGCGGTCCGTCCGCGGAAGGTTCTCGCCGTCGGGCGCAGGGAGCGAGGGAAGCGCCGACTGCCCAGCGATGTGTCTGGTCAGCCGGTCCGCCAGCTCCTCGAGCTCCAGGCGGCGTTTGCCATTCTGCCGGCGGAACCCGCGCCGGGCCATGACCAGGCAGGCGCCAACCCAAGTCGAGATCCCGGCGATCCCGCCAACGAGCGTGTTGGGAATGAGCGCGGCCGCGACGGCAAATCCGCCCAGCCCGCCTGCAATGGCGAGTGCGAAGCCCCATACCCAGCGAAGATCGCCGAGCTTGTCGTCGATCCGGACCCGCGTGCGACCACCTTCCGGGATGATGCTCACGGTCACGTCGCGGGGCACCTCGCCCTTCACCATCCGCCATCGGAGGTCTCGCCCCACGATGGCGGTCAGCCCCGCGTCGCCCATCGTGACCGCTAAGTCCTGCACCAGCGCGGGATAGAGCGCCGGATTCACCTCACCCGGCACGACACGCTCGACAACGGCCGGACCTTCGCGCCCACCGATGATCGAGTTCCGGCTTTGCGGTGCGGGCAGCGCGACGATCGCCGCGGCCGCCTCGCGCACGTGCTCCGGCGGAATTCCCACCTCGGCGGCGATCCGCTGAATGCCGCCCAACGTGAGCGGGGGGCTGTCGGGTGCGCGCGCTTGGATCTCCGCCGCCCGGTCCACGATCCGCCGCGCGGACTCGGCATCGTAGCGGAGCCGATCTCCGAAGGCACTCGAGAGAGCCCGGGCGAATTCCAAGGGACCGGCCCACCGCTCCGCCTCGGTCACCGCCAGCGCCCGAGTCAGCGCCTGCTCGGCACCGCCCGGCAAGCGGTCGAGCAGGGTCCGATGGTTTGGCGGTGCATCGAGGAATTTGCCAAGCCGCACGGCTTCTTCGGTGAGCCAGCGGCCAGGGACGTCACCAACCGCCAACTCGTAAGCAACCGCCGCGAGGCTGAAAACATCCGATCGCGGCCCGACATCGGTAACGCCCGCCGCTTGCTCCGGGCTCATATAACCCGGCGTGCCGATCGGGATGCCGGTCCGGGTCATCCGGGGGCCGCTGGCGGAGCTCACCGCACTGGCGATCCCGAAGTCGGCCACCATCGCGTGGCCTTCCGAGAGGAGGATGTTCTCCGGCTTGATGTCGCGATGCACCAAGCCGCGCCGGTGGGCATAGTCGAGCGCGTCGGCCACCTCGCGGACCATCTCGACAAGGCGCGGCGGCTCCAAGGGCCCGGTGCGGTCGAGCAGGTTCCTCAAGCTGCCCCCCGCCACGAAGGGCATCACGTAATAGAGGAAGCCGTCGGCCTGGCCCGAGTCGATCAGGGTGAGAATGTGGGGATGTTGGAGCTGGGCAGCGATCTCGATCTCGCGCAGAAAGCGCTCCGCGCCGATCGAGCGCGTGACATCCTCTCGGAGCACCTTGACGGCGACCGCGCGGCGGTGACGGATGTCGTGCGCGAGATACACGACCGCCATCCCGCCGCTGCCCAACTCCCGCTCGAGCGCATACCGGTCGGTAAGCGCCGCGCGCAACGTCTCCGGAACGGTATTCATCGCCCCTAAAACTTAGTCCGATGCTGAGGATGCGGGCAGTCCGAACCGGGCGTGCTGCCAAGACCGGATCTACCCGCCCGATCCTCAATACCGTCGGGCAGGCACGGAGGCGGGGTGCTCCTGGAGTGCGATCGGGGGCGCTTCAGGGTCTCTGCTAGATCCCAACCCCACGCAGCGCCCCTCCACGCCATACGGAAGGAGCACCCCGCCTCCGTGCCTGCCCGACCCCCCGCCGGCGAAATGCCTCAGGCGAGCGAGTAGAGAAAATCCACGTACGATTTCACCGCGCCATCAATTCCCATCACCTTGGGATTGGACGCCTCGATCACATAGTACTCGTCCGGCGCATGCGCCCCGCCTCCGTGACCTAACCCGAATTGCCCCGCCGGCAGCTTGAGCGGCTCGCCGGTAAACGTCACCCCAGGCCACGAGCCGGCCAGCCGCGGCCACAG
>JBDTOH010000136.1:0-11538 GCA_039933355.1 Gemmatimonadota bacterium
TCAGCTCCCGGTAGGTGTCCCGCTTGAGCAACCGCTCCGACTTGTGCAGCGCCTGGTTCCAGGCCACGAGATCGCCGGCCGTGGAGCAGATCGAGCCCGCCGCATAAGGCCACGTGTGGTTCATGAAGGCCTTGAGCGTGAGCCCGCTCGAATCAGTGTCGTACCCGTGGGCGTGGTTCTTCCGCACGTTATGCTCGCTGCAGTAGTACGAGCTCGGCATCCCGGCCGGGTCGAACAGGTTCTTCTTGATGTAGTCGGCATACGACATCCCGCTGACCTTCTCGATCAGCAGGCCGACCAGGAAGAACGCCGAGTTGTTGTAGGTCTCCTGCTCACCGGGCGGAAAGTCGAACGGCTTGGCCGAGAACAGCGTGACCAAGGAATCGCGGGAGCCGCGCCGGAGCTGCATCGACCGGAACTCCGGGATCTCGGTGTAGCCCTTAATTCCCGACGTGTGGTCCAGAAGCCGCCGGATGGGGATCTTGTTGCCCTGGCTGGTATAGCCGGGGAAATACGCTGTGATGTCGTCGTCGAGCCGAACTTTGCCCTGCTCGACGAGCTGCATCAGCGCTACGGCGGTGAACTGCTTGGTAACCGATCCGATCTCGTAGCTCGCATTCGGAGGGGTCGGGACGTCAAGCTCCAGGTCCGCGAGGCCGTAGCCTTTGAGCACCAGCGTGTCCTTGCCGCGGACCACCGCGATCGAGGCGCCCGCGAGCTTCCCCGCCTTGATCGGCGCCATCACGATCGAATCGATTCTGGCCAACATTGCGGCGCGGTCGCCGGGTCCCGGGCCACCACCGCCAAAACCCGCGAGCATGACGGCGGCTGCCGACGCCAGCGTCAGCGTACCAGTCTTCTTCATATCGAGCAGTTCCTCGTGTGATGATGGTTGGGCCTACGGATCCTGAAGAATACGACGCCCGGAGCCCAAGGTTTCGTTGGCTCGCTGAGAATCAGGGCCTGGCTGGGGAGACCGTGACCTGGCCCCCCGTGAGCACGCCGGTGACCCGCGGCCGACCCTCGAGCTCGATTGTCACGGTTGCCGGCGCGCCCGCAACAAAGGGATCGGCCCGTTCAACCGTCACGCTGAGGGAATGCCGGTCGCGCCCGCGGCCCGTAAAGCTGGCCCAGGCCGGCCCGGTCTGAAGCATGCCGAGCTCGCCGCCCGAGAGTACGGTCCTCGACGTCCGGTCCGCAAACCGAATCGTCCCCTTCGGCCTCTCGCCCGGACGTTGCGAGACGCTGATTCGCACCGCGAATACCGTGTCCCCCGCGCCGGACCATCCGAGCGCCGAAGCGTCCGCCGCACTCATGACCACACTGCCGCCGGCCGTCAGACTCCGCCTAACAGCGGCGCTCATCGGGCGGGTCGGCATGTGGCCGGACCGGGTCAGTCCCTGGCCGCCCCGCTCGCCGGTCGGAGCGCCGTCGCGGAGCGCCACACGCCCGTTCACGAGGACGAAGCGAATTCCCTCCGACAGCTTCTCCGGATCCTCGTAGGTGGCGTGATCGATGACGACCTTGGGATCGAACACCGCGACGTCGGCCGCCATGCCGAGCGCAAGAAAGCCGCGATCCACCAAGCCGACGGTACTGGCCGGGACGCCGGTCATCTTTCGGACCGCCTCTTCCCAGGTCAGCGTCCCGGTCTCCCGCACGTAGTGTCCCAGAACCCGCGGGAACGTGCCATAGGTGCGCGGGTGGCCCCGCCTGCCGTTAGGCGTCGCCCCGCAGTCGCACGCGATCGCGATGTCGCGATACTGGAGGAGCCTGCGGAGGTCGTCTTCGGCCCCGAACCTGAGAATCACCGTCGGCGTTTCCTTCTCGAGGATCCGGACAATCGCCTCGCCGGGAGAAGTGACCTGGGTCTCCCGCATGATGTCCACGAGCTCGCGTCCCGTCGTCGGAAAGAACACGCCCTCCGGCCCGCCGAACCGCGCCTTGAGCGCATCCTCGGCCTCGGCGACGATCCGGGTGCGCTGGGCCGGATCCCGAAACCGTTCCAGCATCTTGTCCCGGCCGCCGTCCTGCGCCCAGCCGGGAACGAAGAACGCGACGAGCGATGTCTGGCCGGCGAGATATGGATAGACGTCGGCGGTGACGTAGTGACCCTTGGCCGTCTGCCGGCGCATCCAATCGAGCATTGCCGCCGAGGTGCCCTGCTCATGTCCTTGAAGCTTCATGTGGGTGAAGACTGGGACCAGGCCCGACGCCTCACCGATCTGCGCCGTCTCGAGCATGCCGGCCTTCGAGCTGTAATGGTTCTCGGGGCTGAGCCGGTCGTGATTGGTGTAGTTCGTCCGCCACGGCGCCGCGGGCTTCAAGACAGCCGCGGCCTCGTCCGCCGTCGCGAAGTATGCCGGTTTGTAGTCGAGGCCGGACGAGACACCCCAGGCGCCGCGGGCCAGGTTGTCCGTGATGAGCGCCTGCATCCGAGCGATTTCCTCCGGGCTCGGCCGCCGATCGCTCGGTCCCACAACTGAGGCCCACACGCTGTTGAAGCCGATGTACGCACCGACGTTGACGGCAAGCCCACCCGCGACGAGCTGAGCAAGCTGCGGCGCGATGTCGATCGGGCCACCCCCGTCCGGGTTCAGGATCTCCGTCGTCACTCCTTGCGTCAGCATGTTGTCGGCGTTAGGCAAGGCTGCCGGAGACGCGTGACTGTGGATGTTGATGAAGCCCGGCGCCACGAACAGGCCCTTGACGTCGATATCGACGGCCGCGCGCGCCCGCGCCAGGTCGCCGATCGCCGCGATCCGGCCATTGGAGATCCCGAGGTCCGCCTGGTACCGTCTCGCCCCCGTCCCATCGATGATCGAACCGTGACGGAGGATCAGATCGAACGGGGCGGCCTCGGGCCGGACACGCTGCGCCGCGAGCGGGCCGGCGGAAGCGACGAGCGTTATGAGTAAGACGGCACGGTGGCTCACACGTCCGGTGTTCGGCTCTGGAGGCATTCGTCGCTCGGGATGAGGTATTCGTCGCGGCGGCAGCCTCACGGACGGCCTGCAACCGGAAGATCGATGTATGAAGTGTAACGACTGTTTCGCTCGAGTGTCACGACGGGTGCCGGGCCGTCGGCCGGAACACGCGCGAAGGTGTCTTTATCCGCGCCGCCGATAGCCACCCGGATCCGGTGCCCTTTGCGGAAGAGTACCGATGTCGGGATCAATCCGAATCGCAGCTCGGCCTCGTTCCCGGGTACGAGCGGCTCGGCGTCCTTCCGGAGAAACGAGTGATACGGCGTGAGCATTCGGTAAGCGGGATCGGAGGAAACTCGCCGGTTGATTGCGCGGAGCACTCCCTCGGTCAAGTAGGTCACCCTGCCGTCCGGAGCGACATCCTCGAGATAGACGAAGAACGCGCCGTCGGTCGCCGTGGATCGGATCCGCAACGACACCACCGGAAACCCGGTCACTTCTTGATCGGCGTCGAGCGGCGCACTCGTGAACACGAGCAGCTTGCCGTCGGCCGCCGCGCGATCGGGGTAGATGACGTCTCCCCCTCCTCGCTGCGTGTACCATCGGTTGGTTGTTCCGGTCGTCGCATCGAAATCCACGGTATAGCGGTCGGCGCCATCAGCGGCCTTGGGAGGCGTAGTCGAGAGGATGTGCTCGCGGTCGAGATACCAGCGCTCAGCCCTGGTCCCCGGGAGCGGAAACTCCTTCGTCGTCTTCCATCGCTCTTCGCCGAGCGTGTAGTAGACGAGGAGATGATCATCGGACACGCCGTTCGCACCACCGCGCGTATAGCGATCGAGCCAGCACATCTGCTCGCGGCGCTGCTGCTCCACCGTCGGGACGGTCGGTGTGTCATCGGCAAGGAATGGGCTCGCATGGAAGCGGGCACCATGGCTCCAGGGACCGATCACCGCGCGGATCGGCATCTGCCACGTCATGAACCGGTGGAGGACACCCGTCGAGGTGCCGGCATCGAGCCAGCCGCCCCAAACCATGGTCGGAATCCGCGCCCGCTCCGCTTCGGCGCGATGGGTGTGAATGCTCCGATCGCTGACCGACGCGTCCCAGCCTGCCGGCACGTCGTCGCGGAACGTCACGTCCTTGAGCCCGTCGTACATCGACGGAAGGCCGGCCCGCTCGGCGACCGCCGCGGCGAGGAGCGCGCCGCTCGTGTCGGCGTCGACCCGCCGGACGGTTCGCTGGGTCCCGTTAGGCCCGGGACTGGGCGCACCGAGGTCGGCCTGGCGCTGGCTGTCGCTCCAGAGCTTGCCGAAGGCGAGGTGGAACACACCGCCGGGGAAGAGCAGGTCGGCATAGTGGTCGAAGTCCGGAAACAGCGGGACGATTGCCTTGACCGCCGGCTCACCGCTCGCGGCGAGATAGTCCGCCGTGTTCGCTCCGTAGGAAAGTCCCCACCCCGCGACCCGACCGTCGGACCACTCCTGCCGAGCGATCCATCGGGCGACCTCGGCGTAGTCACCGGTCTCCGCGGCCGAGCGGCTGCGGATCCATTTTCCGGTGGAAGCGCCGGTGCCGCGAGCATCCATCCAGACGGCCGCGTAACCGCGGCCCGCGAACATTCGTTCCAGGTCGTTAGGCCCTTCTCCCTCAAACCCGCGACGGTACCGCGTGATCTGGAGGACTGCCGGAACGCGGGCCCCGGCTCCGAGAGGAGTCGGGAGCGCAATGTCGAGCGCGATCCGGACGCCGTCGGGCATCGGGATCGAGATCGAACGGACCGGTCCGGCTTCCAGCCGCGCGGGGCTCGCATCCCGGCAGGCACCGAATTCGTAGCCCGCGGGCCCGTGCTGATCGATCACGGCCGGCGAGCGGTGCGATGCACAGGCCATGAGGCCCGCTGCCGCCGTTCCAGTGAAAGCCCAGAGCGGCGCCCGGCCTCGAGTCTGCGTGGACTTGCAGCTCCATTGGACAAACCACCGTGTGACCGGCATCGCCACTCTCTTCCGATGACCGTTGAATTGCCCTCGTCGTACGCGACGGCACGCTTGGACTCTATCAGCCACGTGCCGCCGGGGCCAGGCTTGGGCAATCGCAGGGAACAGGAGAGGAGCGAGGCGGCAGCGTTCTTGCCCCGTCCCTCGTAGGTCCGGGAGCCGTTATCTTGTCCAGTGACGCCGAGTGAGATCGATGGACAGGACGGGATGCGACTCGCCGCTCCTGCGCGTCCCATTGTCCAGAGCCCCATTGGAGACCAAGCGATGCGAAACGTGGTAATCGGGGTCGCGCTGTTCGTCCTCGGCGTCCAGCCGTCGATGGCTCAGACCCCATTCAATATCCGGGACCACTATCAGAAGCACGAGTACACGATCCCCATGCGCGACGGCGTCAAGCTCTTCACGTCGGTCTACGTGCCGCGGGATACCGCTCGAGCCTACCCGATTCTGCTCACGCGCACACCATACAGCGTCGCCCCTTACGGAGAGGACGCGTACACGACTCACCTCGGTGCCGGCGGCCGGTTCGCCGAGGAGGGGTACGTCTTCGTGTCGCAAGATGTGCGGGGGCGGTATCGGTCGGAGGGCCACTTCGTGCACATGACGCCCGAGAAAGTGAACAAGGTGGACGAGAGCACCGACACCTACGACACGATCGACTGGCTCATCAAGAATATTCCTCACAACAACGGGCGGGTCGGGCTCTGGGGGATCTCGTATGGCGGGTTCTTCGCGGCGGCCGGCCTCATCGACGCCCACCCTGCGCTCAAGGCGGTGTCCCCCCAAGCGCCCCAGGCCGACTGGTTCATGGGCGACGACACCCGCCATAACGGCGCCTTCTTCCTCGCGTCGACCTTCAACTTCATGGCCGCGTGCGGCCGGCTGGGCACGGGAACCTCGATGTCGTGCGGAAAGCCGTTCGACTTCGGCACCACCGACGGGTACAAGTTCTTTCTCGAGATGGGACCGCTCGCCAGCGTGGACTCGAAGTATTTCCACGGGCAGGTGCCGGGCTGGACCGAGTTCATGGAGCACGGGACCTACGACGCATTCTGGCAGGCACGGAACATTCTCCCCCACCTCCGCAACGTCCGGCCCGCGGTCCTCACGGTCGGCGGACTATACGACGCGAACAACTATTATGGCGCCCTCCACGTGTTCGAGTCGATCGAGCGCCAGAGCCCGACAACCGAGAACGCCATCGTCATCGGCCCGTGGTCGCACGGCCAATGGGCGCGGGACGACGGCTCGAAGCTCGGCATCTTGAGCTTTGGATCGAAGACCGGGCTCGAGTATCGCGAAACCATGCTGCTGCCGTTCTTCGAGCATCACTTGAAGGGCAAAGGACCAGGGCTCCCGGCCAAGGCGTACGTGTACGAGACGGGCGCGAACCGGTGGCGGACGTTCCAGGCCTGGCCGCCGAAGGAGACGGTGTCACGCTCCATCTACCTGGGCGCGCAGGGGACGCTCTCGTTTGCGCCCCCGGCGCAGAGCGCGAAGAGCGAGTTCGACCAGTACGTGAGCGACCCCGCCCATCCGGTGCCGTCGGTCGCGCGCCAGAGCACGGATATGGATCCGGACTATATGGCGCAGGATCAGCGCTTCGTCGTCGGCCGGCCCGACGTGTTGGTCTACCAGGGAGAAGCGGTGACGGAGGACCTAACGATCGCCGGGCCGGTCTCGCCGAGGCTTTTCGTGTCCTCCACCGGGACGGACGGTGACTGGATCGTGAAAGTGATCGACGTCCACCCTGACGGGACCCAGGAGCTCGTGCGGGGAGACGTCATGCGGGCAAAGTTCCGGAACAGCTTCGAGAAGCCGGAGGCGCTCGTTCCCGGGAAAGTCGCCCAGCTCGACTTCGTGATGTCCGACGTCCTGCACACGTTCCAAAAAGGCCACCGGATCATGATCCAGGTGCAGAGCAGCTGGTTTCCGCTGGTCGACCGAAATCCCCAGAAGTTCGTAGACATCTACCACGCCTCGGCGGCCGACTTTCAAACGGCGACGCAGCGAATCATCCGCTCGGCTCAGCAAAGCTCGCGGGTGATGGTGACCGTGCTGCCGACGCGGGCGACACCGTAGCTGAGGGGGGACCTGGGGCCGGGGGCCGGGAAGCTACTCGAGGGCTTCGTTCCCTAGGCCCTACTCCCGGTTCCCTCAGTCCCGCTCTCCCACCAAGACGCGGGAGAAGAACGGCAATACGTGTTGCTCGAGGCGCGCTCTCTGATGTGGCTCCCGTGCGTGCCGTTGGGATGGACCTCGAACGAGTGCGGAATTCCCTTCGCTGCGAGCGCTTGTGAGAGCTCGGTCGTGGCGATTCGGATGTGGGTGAATTCCTCTTTCTCGCCGAAGTCGAGCGCGATCCCTCTCAGCCGGCACAAATTCTCCGTGCTCGCTGCGGAGAGCGGCAACGGAAGCTTTGCCCTCCATGCGCTCATCGCCGCCGCATTGGGAACGAGTTTGCCGCCTTCCATCCTGTAGGGAAACGAGACGAACATCGGCCCGTGTGCGGGATCGGGCGAGAACGCGGCTCCGAGCGCGACGAAAACGTTGGTGTAGAACTGATCGAAGGTCTCCGGATCTTTCGGAAGGCCGTCTCTCGATCGCACGGCGAGCGCCTTGGGCCAGGCGGGGTTCGTGGACGCAAGATCCCCAACCAGGTCCACACAACACGGGCTCAGCGCATAGAGGGCGCCGAAGACGTCCGGGTGCTTCATCCCCAGCATGATCGCTCCGTAGCCGCCCATCGAATGCCCCGCGATCCCCCGGCTCTCAGCCTGCCGCAGCGTTCTGTACCTCGAGTCCATGAAACCGACGAGGTCGCGGACCAGATAGTCCTCCCAATTCCCCGCCACCGTCGAATTGGTGTAGAAGCTTCCGAGATAGGCATTCTTGCCGTTCGGAACGACGACGATCATCTCATGAATCAGGCCGAGATTCGTCAGGCTGTCCATCGTGCGCTGAAGATTCAGGCCCTGATAGCCGTTGGTCCACTCTTCCGGGCGGCCGCCGAATCCGTGCAGCAGGTACAACGTTGGATATCGCCGCGCGGGCCGCCGGTCGTAGCTCGGCGGGAGGTAGATGCTGACCGGCTGGTCGCTCGGATCGCCGAGGCGGTTGCCGCGGAGGGCGGGGACGGACAGGGTGCGATCGATCAGCCGCCCAGACGCCGCCGGAGCCGCCGTCGCTTGGGCGTACACCGCTCCGGCCGAGCCCGCCGCGAGCAACACCAGGATGGTGCCTAACTTACGGCGGGCGTTCATGGCGCCTCCGATCGGGCTTAGGTTCGGGGGTGCAGCAACAAACTTGAATGAGGCGGCGATGGAGAATACCCTGCTCGGCGTGGCCCTGGGACTCGGCACCGGGTTCCTTCTTGCGGTCATCTACTTCCTGATCTGGAAGGCGAAATATACCAAGGCGATTCGGAGCGACGCCGTGCAGCGAAGCCTCGCGGTCACCACCGGGAAAGTGCACGAACAGCTGCTCCCGTACTTTCCCGGCTTCACGTTCAATCCCAAGGACGTCCGGTTCCTCGGATCCCCGGTCGATTTCGTGGTGTTCGACGGGCTCTCGAACGGGCGGCTCGAGCGGGTGGTATTCCTGGAGGTAAAGACCGGTGACGCCGTGCTCTCGGGTCGGGAACGACAGATTCGGGAAGTGGTCGAGGCCGGGCGAGTCGAGTGGGAGGAGTGGCGTGCGGAGTCTGCACGGCTGAGGGGTCGGGAATAGGGAATGGGAATAGGGAGTCGGCAGCCGGCCAGATCGCAATCGCCGACGTCTCGCCCCGTCACAATTCCCTATTCCCTAGCCCCTCACCCCTATGCCCTCCCCAACCTAACGCCCAGCCGCAGCGGCACGTGACTATGACCGCTGCTTGGAATCGCTGTGTACCTGCCTTCGGCGAACAGGCTCACGACGCCCGCCCTCACGGTCACGCCGCCTCCGGCCCCGTAGGAAAACCCGTTGTCCGTTTCCGAGAGGCCGCTGCCTGAGCCGGTGCCGTACGCGGTCGAGTAGTCAAGCGAGTACTTGACGGAATAAAAGCCGAGGCCGCCGAGCAGGTAGGGGCGGACCTTGGCGCTCGGGCTGCCGAACCGATAGAGCGCGTCGCCGGAAAGCCCGAGCGGCTTGCTCACGCCGCCGACGCCGCTCTCCTTGAAGTAGCCGTAGCTCGCCGTGAGGCGGAGCTCGACCGGGGACGAGCGAAGTGCCGTGCCCACGCCGGCGGCCACTTCCCAGCCGGTGCTGAAATCACTTCCGAAATCGCCGACCGGAATCGCCGGCGCCACGCTCACCATCCCGAAGATCCGCGTGTCCTGCGCGTGGGCCTTCGGCCCGATGAAGCCCGCCAGCACCGTCACCAGCGCGATGAATCCGAAAAACCGTCGCATCAGCCGCCTCGCTCGCAAGGGAAATGGGCGCCTCACGGGGCGCTCCTTCCGATGACGCGGCCACGAGCCCGTTTGTCTCACCGCTACGGAGATCCGGCGCTTCGCCTCAGGACCTCGAGCACCGCCGCGCTTGCCTCCATGTCCTGGGTGAGTGGGGGCGCCTTCGCTCCGGCTTGGAGCAGGGCCTCGACTGTACCGACGTAGTCTCCCCGCTTCCGATCTCCGTGCGCGGAGCCATAAATGGCCCAGCCGATCGGAGGACCGTTGAACGTCGCGTCCCGGATTTCGAGCGGCGGATGGTGCCGGAGGATCTCGCGGACCATCTCCGCGTTCCCGTGCCAAGCGGCAAAATGGAGCGCGGTCGCGCCCCGGCTGTTCGGCACGTCCACCGGCCAGCCGATCGCGAGCATCAGCCTCACCGCCTCCGTGTTGTTCTGGTCGGCTGCATTGGCCAAGCTACGCTTGTCGGCGCTCGACATCGCCTGGAGAAGGTCCGGATACTTCGCCACCAACGCCCTGGCTCTGGCTTCGTCGCCAAGCTCGCAGGCGGAAGCGAGCTGGAGCTCGATCGGGCTCTGCTCCATCAGCAGATCGACGATGTCGTCGCGGCCTGCCTCGCGGGCCAGCAGGTGGGCCGTCTTGTGAGGGCCAAGCGACCACTGGTAGATGGTGCCGCCGGCCCGAGGGTCGCGCTTGGGGAAGTACTCGTCGGACACCCGCATCCGAACCGAGCCGGGGTCGTCATTGAGATGCTTCCGAACCAGCCCGAGGTCGCCTAACGCGGCGGCCAGCAGGATGTCGGTCCGGCATCCCCTGCTCGCGAGAAACCGCGCCACCTCCTTGCGGTCGCCTACCATCCCCTGAGCCGCACTGGATTCGTGGTCGATGTCGAGCGCGTCGATGTCCGCGCCGTGGTCGAGCAGATACGCGGCGACCTCAACGTTCGGCGCGACGTGCAGCGGGGTCTGCCCGTCGCCGCCCCGGGCGTGGACGAGGCCAGGGTCGGCCGAGAGGAGCTGGTCGAGGCGGTCGAGCCGGCCGAGCCGCGAGGCGGCGTGCACGTCGACCGCGGCGCCGCGGTCGATCAGGAGCTCGGATAAACCATGATCGCCGTCGAGAACGCCGAAACCGCCCGCCCACCACCGGCTCTTCTGGTTGATGTCGGCCCCGACCTCGAGCAGCAGGTCGATCAGCTCGGGGTTGCCGGCCGGCAGCGCGGCGAGCAGCGGCGTGGCGCCGAAGGAGAACCCCGGAAGCGAGTCGTTGATCCGGGCGGCGAGCTCGGGATGAGTGCCGAGGAGATGCCTAACGCCGCCGACGTCGCCGCCATTCACCGCGGCGACGAACGCCGCGACCGGGTCGGACCCCGAGGGCGCATCGCTCGGCATCATTCCTCCTCGTCGGAGCGGCCGTGCCAAGCCACCGGCCGGGATAATCGCAGCTCATTCATGGGCGCGGATTCCGACTCGCTTCACACCTGCACCCGGCCGAGGTACGCCGCAAGCTCCTTGATCAATTGGGCGACTTCTTTCACCAACGCCGCCATCTCTTGCTCTACGCCGGTCAGGTTGCGGTCTCTCCCCATCGCCTCGAGCCGAGCCGCGGTCTCCTGTGCCGGTCCCGCCCTGACCGCGGAGACCGCTCCCTTGAGCGCGTGCGCCGCATCGCCGACCCGAACCGGGTCGCGGGCAGCGATCGCCTCGGTGAGAATCGCCATCGACGGGGGCAGCTCGACCATCAGGATCGCTACCACATCGGCAAGAATCTCGTGATCGCCGTCCACGCCGGCCAGCGCCGCGTCGACGTCCCACGCGGCGGCGGCCTCGGGAGGAAGCTCCTCGGCCGACGGCGCCGAGAGACTTCGCCCAAGGGTCACCCGCTGGACGAGCTGCTCGAGGTCTTTCGTCACGATGGGCTTCGTGAGATATCCATCCATCCCCGCGGCCAGGCAGCGCTCCCGATCGCCCTGCATTGCGTGCGCCGTCATGGCTGAGATCGGGATATGCGCCCCCGTTTTCGCTTCGATGGCTCGGATGGCCTTGGTCGCTTCGAGGCCGTCCATCTCCGGCATCTGGACGTCCATGAAGACGAGGTCGAAGGGAGTCTGGCCCGCGGACGCGCGGCGCCACTCTTCGACTGCGGCGCGGCCCGTAGCCGCCACAGTCACCACGTGGCCGAGCTTCTCGAGCAGTCGCGAGGCTAAGCGCTGGTTGACGAGGTTGTCCT
>JBDTOH010000137.1:0-11494 GCA_039933355.1 Gemmatimonadota bacterium
CATGCTCAGAGCGGCCGCGCCGCGAGTCCCTTTCTGGCAGTGAACTGCGGCGCAGTCGCCGATTCGCTGGTCGAATCCGAGCTGTTCGGGCATACCAAGGGTGCCTTCACGGGCGCGAGCCAGCGGAAGCCCGGAAAGTTCGAAGCCGCGCATCGAGGTACGCTGTTTCTCGATGAGGTCACCTCGATGAGCGCCGGTTTGCAGGCCGCGCTCCTTCGCGTGCTCCAGTCGGGCGAGTACTGCCCGGTCGGCATGGCGACACCGATCGAGTGCGACGTCCGGGTCGTCGCCGCCGTCAATCGTGAGCTTCGCGATCTGGTCGCCGCGGGAAGCTTCCGCGCGGACCTCTTCTATCGATTGAACATCATCCGGATCGTGCTGCCGCCGCTGCGCGAGCGGCGCGCTGATCTGCCGCTCTTGATCGAACACTGCCTCAGCCGCTTCGCCGCTCGGTATGGTCGCGAGCCGGTGCAGCTCGATCCGGCGTCCCTGCGGCAGCTCATGGCATACGACTATCCGGGCAACGTTCGCGAGCTCGAGACAATTCTCCATCGCGCCGTTCTGCTCTCCGACGGGCCGGTCATCTCGGTCGAGGGCCTCGTCGAGCCCGCCCCGCCCGACCAGCCCGGCGATCAGCTCGACTCCGCCGAGTCCGGAGACTTTCACCAAGCGAAAGCACGGGTGATCGAGCGGTTCGAGCGCGGCTACCTGACCTCGGTCCTGCATCAATGCCGCGGCGTGATCACGGAAGCCGCGCGGGCGTCGGGGCTGAGCGAGCGGAACTTTCATCTCAAGCTCCGGAAGTACGGGATGGGGCGGCACGACGAGCCGGAGCTGACCGGCGCCGCGGCGGACTGACACCGCCATCAGCCGGGCTGACGACCCGGTCAGCCGGAGCGGGCTCCGCGCCGAACGCCGCCGACCGCCCGGAGCTGCCTAACCTTCTACCGCTCAATCGCTTCGGCCATTCGATCCGGTCCCGGCTCCGCCCTAGCATCGGTCTTGCCTAACAGAGCGCGCCGCCGGTGCTGCCGGTTGCGGACCGCCGAATTGCCACCCGTGCCCGGAGCCACAGTGCTTCACGTCTGCCTTGCGGGTCCCGGTATCGCCGGCAATCGAGAGCTGGTCGACGAGCTTCGTTTTCACCACGAGGTCAGCTTGGTGACGAATCAGACCCGGCTCGAGCAGTCCCGCATTCTGGACGACAGCGACGTGCTCGTGCTCGACGCCGCCGGAATCCGGGCGACCCTGCGCCCACTGCTCCGGTCGCTTCGCCGGCGCCGCCCGGAGCTGCCGATCGTGCTCGTCGACGGCGGCCTGACCGAAGACGAAAAGGCGGACGCTTTTACGCTAGGCGTGCTCGACTACTTCCCGGCGCCCTGCCCCGTCGGGCTCCTGGCTGAGCGGCTCGAGGTGCTCGGGCGCGCCCGGCCACCGGAAACGGGACGCCGCCACCCGCGATCATCCGAGCCTAACGGCCCGGACACCATACCCACGACGTGACCGAAGAGGAACCCATGGCCGCCGCAGCCCATTCCAGCCCGTTCCTCGATGCCGAGAGCTTCGAGACCGCCGATCCCGAGAGCGCCGAGGCTCCACGCCGGGTCATGAGCCCGTTCGTCGACGCCTTCTCGCTCGAATCGCACGAGAGCGGGTCCGACCCGCGGGACGCCGCCCGCCGCGTCCTGCTCGCCGAGCTTTACGAAGACGAGATGGATGAGGCGCTCTACGAGCTGGTCGGCGAGATCGCCGGGACCGGCGCGAGCGCCCGCTACGGTGTCGGCGCCCTCCAGCTTCAATTCGCCCCGCAAGTCCGGGCGATCGAGTCCACACTCGAGCGGATCGCGGACCGGTTCGGGACCCGCGAAGCGAGTGCGATCAGCGAAGCCGAGATCGACGCCGTCCTCCACGAAGTCCAGGCGGAGACCGAGCTGACGCCGGCCTTCGAGAATTTTCTCGACGGTCTCAAGAAGATGGTGAAGAGGGTGGTGAGCGGCGCCGTGAGCCTGGCCAAGAAGGGGATCCAGGCCGCCGTCGCGCTAGGTCTCGGCCCCTTGCTCAAGCGGTTCGCAGGCTACATCAAGCCAGTCTTCGGGAAGGTGCTGAAGATAGTGCTCGATCGGCTCCCGATCGCGGTCCAGCCGGCGGCACGGCAGCTCCTCCAGAAGCTCGGCGTGGCCGGCGAGGTCGCCGATCATGAGTCAGCGCCCGCGATCGACGTGAGCCCGATCCAGCACGAGCTCAACAACCGGATCGCCGATCTCCTGCTGAGCGATCCGGAGGTCGAGCCGGAACGGGAGATGGGCTTCGAATCCTATGAGACCATGGGGCCCGGCATCGCCGAGCTCGACCGGGCCCGGGAGCAATTCATCGGTGAGCTCGAAGGGCTCAAGGACGGCGAGGACCCCACTCCCGCTCTCGAGCGGTTCGTTCCCGCCATGTTTCCGATCGCGAAAGCGGCGATCGCCATCGCCGGCCGCAAGAACGTCGTGCATGGGCTCGCGAGCGTGGTGGGCAGTCTGATCGGCCGCTTCGTGGGCCCGTCCGCGACTCAGTCGCTCTCCACCGCGCTGGTCGACGCCGGCCTCAAGCTGATCCACCTCGAGGTCTCGGAGACCGATCAGCGAGCAGCCGCCCACTCCGCGATCGCCGCGACGGTCGAGGACACGGTTAGGCGAGTGAGCGAGCTGCCCGAGACTGCTTTCGAGAACCAGGCGTTGCTCGAGGGGTCGGTGCTGCAGGAGTTCGAGCGGGCGGCGGCGGGCAATTTTCCGCCCCTCTTGTCGAACGTGGTGTACCGCCAGCGGCCCGACCTGGTCGAGACCGATCAGCGGCGGGGTGCGTGGGTCGCCTGCCCGCTCCGGGGCAACAAGCGCTACAAGAAGTTCAGCCGGGTAGTCAAGGCGCGGATCACGCCCCGCATGGCGATGGCGATCCCGATCTTCGGCGGGGTGCCCCTCGCGGCCTTCTTCCAGGAACAGCTCGGGCTCGAACCCGGCGAGGAGCTCGAGGCCGACGTGCACATGTACGAGGCCATGCCCGGCACTTTGCTGCCGGAGGTCGCCCGGATGGAAGGCTTTGGAGACGGCACCGGGCAGACCGAAGCCGAGTTTCACCCGCTCACCAGCGAGGCGGCGGCGCTGCTCGTCGGCGAGCCGGGTCTGGGCCAGGAGATGCCGCCTAACGCCATGGCGGCGGCCCGAGCTCTCGGCGTCGGCCAGCGGTTCTACCGGCTCGGCGTTCCAGGGCGGCGGGTGGTCGCAATCGCGGCGCCGAACGGACGCCGCCGGCACCGGCACCGAACTCACCTCCACACCACGCTCGACTTCCCGGGCGACCGGGTCCGGCTCCACCTGTTCCTGAGCGAGCGCCGAGCCCAGGAGCTCGCCGCCACGCTCCGTAAGCCGGGCCAGGCCGGCGCGGCGGCCGCCCGCCTCCGAGCCATCATCGACCGCGGCCTCGACCACTCCCTCATCCGCCGGATGGCCGGCCACCTCAAGGTCGTGCACGAGGCGCTGGCACCGCAGCAGTCGCGGGGCTCCGGCCTCAAACGGGTGCCCCCTGGGATGATCCAGACGTTCGCCGCGAAGATCGGCGAGTGGGCATTAGGCGCGCTCGCGACGTTCCTCGCCACGCCTCAGCAGCTCATCGCCGCCGCGGACAACGGCCGCGACGGCGTGACCATCGTCGTCACCATCGCCAACCCGCCCGGGATGGCCGCCATCCGGCAGAGCCTCGCGGGTGGCGCTCCCACCGCCGCGGCTCCCGTCGCGAGTAGCGCGGCGCCCGCGGTCCAGGTCGAGGTCTTCCCGGGACATCACCGTGGCTGAGCTCGATCAGCTCCGGAGAAGCGTGGCCCGCCAGGTCGATCACTGGACCGGCGCGGGCCTCCGCCTCGGGCACCTCGACAATCTCGCGTCCCCCGACGCGTGGCACCGCCTCGAGCGATACCTCGGCGTGTCGATCCGCGACCATCTCCGCCGGGTGATCGCCCAGCTCAACCGGCGCGGGGATGCCCTTCGTGCGTGCCTGATGGCCGCCGTCTCGGCGAGCGAGCTGGCCGAGGCCCGGCGGCTGCTCCTCGCATTCCGGCGGCAGTACCTCCGGGCCGAGATTACCGTCGACTTCTACACCGACGCCATCAACACGAGGAGCAACCCCACGGTGGGCGGGTTCCTCCGGGCCTGCGACATCCTTGCCCACCGGAGCATCGCGACCATCGTCGAGCCGTTAGGCCGGGAGCCGCCGGTCGTCCTCACGTACCTCGACAAGGGGCTGGGCGCGTCGATCCTCAAGGCCGGGCTCCGGCTCTGGGACGGCGGCGGACCGAGCGTCGCGGCCGCGATCAAAGTGGTCCGCCACACCGTCGCGCCCACGTCGCTCGTGCACGAGGCCGGCCATCAGGTGGCGCACATTCTCGAGTGGAACGAGGAGCTGGCCCGGACGCTCGCCGACGGCCTCGGACGGTCCGCCGCGGTCGCCGAGCTGTGGGCCGGCTGGGCCTCCGAGATCGCGGCCGACTCGGTGGCCTTCGTGCACACCGGCTTCGGCTCGGTCCTCATGCTGCACGACGTGCTCGCGGGCGACCCGGCGTTCGTGTTCCAGGTCTTGAGCGGCGATCCCCACCCGATGTGCTACTTGCGGATCCTGCTGGGCATCGAGATGTGCCGGCTCGCGTGGGGCAGCGGTCCATGGGACGAGCTGGGAGAGACCTGGCGGACGCTCTATCCGCCGGAGAGCGCTCCAGGAGCTTCCCGCGCGGCGATCGCAGCCTCCATTCCGCTCCTGCCGGTCGTCGCCCGGCTCACGCTGGCCACGCGGATGCGGGCCTTCCGCGACCGGCCGTTCACCGACGTGATCTCGCCGGCCCGGGTGTCCCCGGCGGCGCTCGCCGAGCTCGAGCAGAAGCTCGGGCCGGCGCTCTACACGTCGTCTCATTGGATCTGGACCGAGTGCCTCCGGCTCCTGGGCCTCACCGCCCTCAAGCCGGAGGTGCAGGCCGGCGCGGCCGCCGCCGCCGCGCCGGTCAATCGCTGGATGCTCAAGTTAGGCGGACTTTTGCAGGCGGCTTGATACCACTACCCGGAGAGATGCATGCCCAGCCAGAAGAAGGTTCCCGAGGAATACCAGAGCTCGCCGCCTGCGGACGAGATCCGGCAGCCCAGCGCGTTCGAGGAGCGACGTCATCACGACCACCACGGCTCGACCGAAGACGTCGTGCGGCTCCTCACGGCGATCCTCACCCAGGTGAAGAACGAGCCGTTCCTTCGGCCGCCGCCGCTCTCGCCGGCCGCCGAGGATGCCATCGAGCTGTATGAGATCACCAGCGCGGCGTTGAACCCGGGCCGGTCGCCGCTGTTCGACGTCATCGACTAACGGAGGACTATCATGTTCCGATTCTTTGCCGACCGAGGCTTGGTCACCGCCGACTTGGCTGAGCTGCATCCGGCCGTGCTCGAAGCCCTGCTCGAGAAGTCGTGGAACCACCGCGTCAAGGACACGACCCAGTCCCTGGGCCACCCCGAGCACCGCAGCGACATCGAGGGCCGTCCCGAGGCGACGCTCATCGACGTGCTGGCCGAAACGCCGTCACGAATCCCGCCCCGCACGGGCCTCATCCAGGTGCCGACGCTCGCGGCGGACATCGAGACGTTCATACCGGACGGCGCCGCCCTGGGCGGCATTCGCTGGAAGCACCTCATCTACGCCTACATGATCGAGAACACACGGATCACCGAAGTGTTCCGCAGGGTCGTCGACAATTTTCTCCACGGCGAGCGGCTGAGCGTGCTCTCCTCCGCGAGCCAGCGGTGGCTGTGGACCACGGAAGAGCTCTTCTACCGGCATCCGCCATCGTTCTCGGTCACGACGCAGACCAGCGAGATCCGCCCCGACATCCGGGGCGTCCGCGGGAACCTGTACCAGAGACTGTTCGGGATGACGCTCAACACGACGAGCGACACCAAGCCCGCGTTTCCGGTTGCGGAGCACGCGAACGTCGATTTTGTGAGCGCGCTCGACGAGCTGCTCCACGAGATCTGGCAGGGCCGGACCAATTTCGCCAACGCGGTCGGCGCCCGTCCGACCGACGACTCGAAGATCTCTCAGCTCTGCGAGCGGCTCTCCGACATGCTCGGCTCGCGCCGGAGCAACGGCACGCTCTCCCGCGAAGAGTTCTGGGCCGTTTCCGCGATGTCGTGGTTCCATGGAACCATCCTGGAGCAGAACCACCCCATCATTCTCGATCTCCGCGCCCAGGCGAGCAGCCCCGAAGAGCGTCTGTTCAAGATCGCGCAGCGGGTCGGCTATCCGGCTCACGGGCTTTCCAAGAGCTACTTCGAGGTTGCGGAGCCGCTCTCACGCCTGCTGATCGCGATCGAGACGGGCACGTACAACAACGTCGCCGCGGTGCCGGCGCTCTACACGCCGCCGACCGTGCCGCCGCCGCCCGGCACCATCACGCCGGTCGAGGATACCGATCAGATCAAGACCCACTGGTCGATCATTCGCGGTCGCGATATCAAGTCCAAGAAGGTCGTCGCCAACTGATCACGAGGAGAGCGACCGTGAAGCCCGAGCTGTTGTCTCCATTTCTCGACGCCGAGATGCCGGCGACCCGGCCGCCGCAAGACCGACCCGGCCGGCGGATGGATCTCGCAAGTCCTTTTGCCCAGGCGTTAGGTGAGACCGGGTCCGGTCCGATGGAGGAGGCTCTGGTCAGCACGGCGTGCACGCCGTCGGGTTCCGGCATCATCGGAGACGACGACCGCCGCAAAGTAGCCGACTCGTTGGAGGCTCCGTGCCGGTGGATCTGCCAGCTCTGGATCCGACGAAAGGACTCCGACGGCAACGTCACGGTCACGGGCGCTACCGGTGTGCTGATCTCGCCCCGTCACGTGCTCACCGTCGCCCATGCTCTCCTCGAGGCGAAGAAGGACGATCACGGCCGCTGGATTACTTATGAGGCGACCGACGTTCGCGCGACCCCGGCCCGGAGCGGCGATCACCGTCCCCTGGATACCTATCCGGCGACGCTGCCGCCGATGATTGCGCCGAAGTACGACCCCAAGGGAACCAGGGTGGACCGGGACTTCGCGATCCTAACGCTCGACACCGCGGTCGGCGACAAGGAGTTAGCGGCGATCGGCGGCGCCAAGCTGGGCTACTGGGGAAGTGCCGGCGGCAAGGGTAGCCTGCAGCCGGTTCCCGCTGCGCAGCTCCAGGGAAAGACGGCGATCACGGTTGGATATCCGGGCGATCATGGCGGGGACACGGGCTACCTCTCGACCGGGCGATTGTCCGGCGTGTACGAGTCCCGCCCGATCATGGATATCAGCGCGGATGCCTGCCAAGGGCAAAGCGGCTCGCCGGTGTGGATCAACGTCGACGGGAAGCACTGCCTGGTCGGCATGATGGTGATGGTAACGCCGACCAGCAACCTCGCGATCCGGGTCAGCGCGGACGTGTGCCGCCAGCTCTGCGCGTGGATGAAGGGCCAGTCCGACATCTGTCGCAGGCCGGCGGCGCAGCAGACGGGCAAGGCGGCCGATGAGGCGCTGTTTGTGACATCGGAGCTCGAGTCACCCTTTCTCGATTCGGAGCTGTTCTTCGCGCCCGGCGACAACGGTCGCCCGAAGACCACGCCTGACCTCGAAAGCCCGTTCCTGCAAAGGCTCTCGCCATCCGCCGCGGAGGAATCGGGGACCGCGGTAGAAGCCGAGCTCCCGACCGAACTCGCCGACACCGGCTCCGGGGAGATTGAAGACCATCGCCTGTTCGAGGGGCTCGCGCCCGCGACTTCGGACAGCACGCTCCGAAGCCGGATCGACGACTATCTCGATCTCGCCAACATCGAATACACGACGGACCTTCGGGCGAAGGTGCGGGTCCCGCCGCAATTCCGCTACGCCACGGCCGGCGGCGCGGAAGCCGCGAAGACCGCGGTCGGCAAGATCCTCGGCACCAAACTGGCCCAAGCGATTCATAACGCCGCGTACGGCCGAGCCACGCTCAAAGAGATGGCGGCGATCAACCAAGGCCTGATCGATGCGGGCGAGATGCAGGCCATCCGGGCCGACAATCCCGGCATGACGGACGCCCAGCTGATCCGCCGCATGCAGCACGACTTCAGAATGGGGATCGACTGTGCCGGATACGTCCAGCTTGCCTTCATCCACGCCTTCATGAACAGCGACAACGACCCGCCCAAAGTGCGCGCGAACCTGGGGCTCGACGGCCGGCGCGGGAACGAGCGGCTGGAAGACCTGCCCTCGAGCCATTTCACCAAGGTCAAGTTTGTCGACGGCAAGACCGGCGACCTCTTTGTGTTCAAGCCGAGAGCCGGCGACCGGGATCGTTCCATCCATACCGTCATCGTCGTCGATCACACCGTCAACGGCTCCGAGCACGCGTTCCTGGTCGACGCATCCTGGGGAACCGATCTCTATGGCGAGGACGCGGGAGGCGTGGCCAGGCGAACGCTCATGCACGACACGTCGACCGGTACGTGGTGGGACATCCATCCGATCGACGGAACCAAGGCGAACGAGAACGCGATCGGCCCGTACGCCGGGCACGTCATCGGTGGGATGTACCGGGCCAAGCAGGCCGCCCCGCCAAAGAAGCCCGCGACCACGCCCGAGCTGGAGAGCGGAGATCCTAACCCGGACCTCTTCGATCCGGCGGAGCTCGAGTGGACCGGCTCCTCTCAAGGGGAGCTGGAGGCGAGCTTTGGCGACGGTCCCCGTACGGACCGGATGACCTGGCAAGGCCCCGAGCTGGAGTCCGAGGCGAACGGGCGGGCTCCCGCCGGTGAGTCGGAGGACGAGAGCTGGGCTCCGGCCTTCCCGAGCGACGGCGAAGCGTACGCCGCCGACCACGAGACCACCGAAGGCGAAGTGGTCCTGCTCGAGGGCGAATCGGAGCAGGAGGAGCAAGCTCCGAAGCAAACGCCCGTCACCGCCCGTATCCTCTGGCCGGCGCTCGGCTTTCCCGCCGTAATCAGTCCGAGAGACCCACCGGCCGAGAAGCAAATGACGGACGGCGACGCGACCCGGTGCATAACGGTGCTCCTGCTGTCCGATCGCAAGGTTCTCTCGAAGGAAGAGGCTGCCCGGTATCTCCGCTACGTTCCGTGGACCTATCGGGGCCGGCGCCACATCCCGCCCGGTCAAGGGGGATCGTTCACGGAAGAACAGCTCGCCGTTCGGAACGACGAGCAAGGGCCTCGACTATTGCTGTCGGAATCGAGCAAGTCGAAGCCGGCGCTGATCGCGTTCGGCGGAGACGGGAGCGGCGTCAACACCATCACCGTGGCCCTGGCGCATCGGGTCCGCGACTTCTACCGCAAGGAGAAGCTCCAATACCTCCATGAGATCCGGATCAGTGAGGCGATGTCCGGCAAGCTCAAGGACGGGCAGTACCACCTCTTCTGGAACAACGACATCCAGAACGAGAAGGTGCCGTCCGCCGAGCTGCAGCTTCTGCTCGACCGGTTTGCGACCCCGCGGCGGATGGAGCTCAAAGAGCTGTGGGAGACGAACAGCCAGGACCTGCTCCGTGAGTACGAGCTCGAGTACGGCGTGCTCCGAGAGCCCTACATGAGCAAGCTCCAGATGCGGGAGACCCGCACCGAGATCCTCCACCCGCTCTTCGTGAACCGCCGAGCCGGCAAGGCGCTGGCGGTCGGCCACATCACCGATACCCACGTGGCCGTCCGAGCCGACGTCTACGAGAAGAACCTGGCGCGGGCAAAGGCACCGATCTCCTACAACAACTGGAACACGAGCTTTGTCCGGGTCTACAACGATGCCAAGCGCGACTCCGACGTGATCCTGCTGACCGGCGACCTGATCGACTACGGCCGCGGCCATTGGGGGCCTAACGCAAGCGACCGGCTCGGCGAGGACGGCGCCTATCATGTGGACCGCAACTGGTTCCTGTTCTACTACCTGCTCGCGTCGGGGGAAGCGTACCAGCGGCCGGTCTACACCATCCTCGGCAATCACGACTGGCGGCTCAACCCGTACCCGCCCTTTGCCCTCGCGGGTGCTCCGGGTCCGGAGACGCTGATCAACGACTACGCCAAGTACACGCCCGACGAGCGGGAGCAGTACATTCGGACGGCGCACGGCCCCGGGTACGAGAAGAAGTTCTCCTACTACGCCGAGGCCAAGAGCACGCTCGAGCTCTTGACCGAGAAGACGGGCGACGCCCTCAAGGCCGCGCTCAGGATGTTCATTCAGCGGCAGACTCTGGACGAGCCGCATACGCCGACCGAGACGACGGTCGAGTCGGTCGCCTGGTACCTCTTCTCGATCAACCCGTTTCTCGACTACTCGTTCAGCCTGCCGAGCGGGCATCAGGTGCTGATGCTCGACTGGGCCGAGAACGAGAACGTCCTGTTCCCGATCGTGGTCGACGGCAAACAGTATCCGTACATGCTGTGGCAGGCGAAAGAAGCGGCCGGCGTCGCGCCCAAGGCCAGGGACTGCCTAACGGCCACCCAGCAGCGGCTGGTCGAGGCATTCGCCGGAGCGCGGGGGACCGCCAAGATCATCGGGATTCACGCGCCGCCCCTCTCGCCGTATCCCGACTGGTACGCGGCCGACCTCGCCCGCGGGCAGAAGGTGTACGAGGCCAACGACAAGCATCGGCGGGGACCGTCCAACTACGCCATCAAGCGGCCGGACGGCAGCGTGGAGAAGCTCAATGGGTTCCCGCTGTTCGCCGTGGCACCCAAGAACGCGCCGGCCGGGATCGCGGCCGACTACAACTCGTTCGAACACGCCCGGGACTGGTTCATCAAGCGGATCGCTCCGGCGGGCGTCGGAGTCCGCGCCGTGCTGTCCGGTCACATTCATCGCGACGGCTTGTTCGTCGCGCAGGCGGGAGGAAAGGACAAGGGCAGTCTTCTCGCCGGTCAGCTCCTTCTCGAGGCCGTTGGTCGAGTGGAGAGTCAGCCGGCCCGGCCGCTCGTAGTCAATCAGCCGATGAACGGGCGACAAGGACCGCTCTACATCAACACGACCAGCGCCGGTCCGCGCGGTAACTCCTTCCCTGTCAAAGGCCGCCACGACAACGTCGACCCCGGCTACGCCAGGCTGGAATTGGCGGCCGACGGAGCGATCAACAAGATCGAGTTCCGGGCTTCGCCGCTCACCGGCGCGGCGTCGAAATCGCCGGGGGCTCAGCAGCCGGAGCTGGCGGGGTCGTTCGCCTAACAGCCGGTGTCCGGACCGCCGTGGTGAGTCCCTCGCGCGGCTCGGGATGACAGGGGGCGGGTGCAGGGCCGGCAGGCGGCGGCCTCATCCTAAATACCTGTCATCCCGAGCGGAGCGAGCATCCAGCTTGCAGCGCTCGGGCTCCCCAGGGTCCCTGACTCGGCGCCGTGGCCCCACCGGGGTTAGCTTCCTCGACCGCCAAACGGAGCCACTCGATGTTCACCACCCTGCGCCTCGCGCTCGCATTCACACTCGTCGCGCCCGCGCTCGCC
>JBDTOH010000138.1:0-11473 GCA_039933355.1 Gemmatimonadota bacterium
CTGGTGCCCGATCCGGCACGCCCGTCGATGCCGTTGGTTGTCCCATTCGTCCCCCCCGCGACTGATTCCGGCAAGCATGCGGCAGGTTCTCGCCCGATGCTCGCTGGTCGCGGGTTTCGCGCTCCTCGCATCATCGACGACCGCTCGAGCCCAGAAGCCAGGCCCCGCGCTTCCCCCTGCGGTGGCGCCTGCGCCGAGCGGCGCGGCGCTTCGCGGGATCTACCTCAATGCCTGGGCTTTCGGGGACAGTCGCTTTCGAAAACTGGTCGCGCTCGCGGACACGACCGAAGTGAATGCGTTCGTGATCGACATCAAGGACGACACCGGCTACCTCACGTACCGATCCCAAGTCGCGACCGCGATCGCGATCGGGGCCAACAGCAAGCTTCGGGCGCGGGACACGGAGGAGCGGATCAAGCTCCTCAAGAGCAACGGAATTCGAGCGGTCGCCCGTATCGTGGTGGCGAAAGATCCGCTGCTCGCCGTCGGCAAACCCGAGTGGTCGATCAAGTCTCGTGACGGCGGGCTGTGGAGCGACCGCAAGCGCTCTCACTGGGTGGACGGGTTTAACGATTCGGTCTGGGTCTATGCCGCCGAGCTCGCGGCGGAGGCGGTCAAGCTCGGATTCGAGGAAATCCAGTACGACTACGTCCGATTCCCGGACGAGCCGAAGTCGCGGATGGCCACGGCCGTCTTTCCGGCCCGGCGGGGTCAAGAGAGCTCGCGCGAGGGGATCACCAGAAACCTCAAGCTGCTCGGAGCTCGGACCCGGGCGCTCAAAGTGCCCTTCACGATCGACGTCTTCGGCCTCACGACGACCGCCGAGGGAGACATGGGGATCGGGCAGTTCTGGGAGGACCTGGTGACGACGGCGGACGTCGTCCTGCCGATGGTCTACCCGAGCCACTATCAGCCCGGTGTCTATAACGTGGCCCGGCCCAACAGTCAGCCGTACACGATGGTGCACCGCTCGCTCCAGGACGGGATTCGTCGCTCGGCAGCGTTAGGCCAGCCCAAGACCGCCGAAATCCGTCCCTATCTCCAGGCGTTCACGTTAGGTCCGCCCCAGTATACGCCCACCCAGGTCCGCGACCAGATCCGGGCCACCGAAGACCTCGGCTTGCGGTCGTGGGTTCTCTGGAATCCGGGATCGAGGTACGATCCGCGGATCTTCCGGCCGCGCGGCTGATGCGCCGGTTTCGCCCCGAAGCGCTCGCGCTGCTCGTGGTCGGGGCCGCCGGTCGCGCGGCCGGCCAGGCCCGTGCGGCCAAGCAATGGCCCGAAACCGTACCGGTCGGCGAGTGGCAGCTCCCCGGACGCGACTACGGAATGACCCGGTTCAGCCCGTTAGGCCAGATCACCGCGGCCAATGTCTCGGGCCTCAAACCGGTCTGGAGCTTCAGCACCGGCTCGATCCGCGCACACGAGGGAAGCCCGCTCGTCGTGGGCGGCACGATGTACGTCCACACGCCGTTTCCTAATACGGTCTACGCCCTCGACCTGACCCGGGCTGGCGCTCCGATGCTGTGGACCTACGCAGCGCCACAATCGCCTCGGGCACCGACTCCGCTGACCGGCTGCTGCGACGTTGGAAGCCGCGGGCTCGCGTACCATCCGAGCGGCAAGCTCTACGTTCCGATCCTCTCGGGCGAGCTCGCCGCCATCGATGCCAAGACCGGCAAGGAGATCTGGCGAGTCCAGAACGCGGACATCAAGGCGGGAGCGACGGTCGCGAGCGCGCCGCTCGTGGTGAAGGATCTGGTCATCATCGGCGTGTCCGGCGCGGACTACGGCGTTCGCGGCTATCTCACGGCATACGACGCGAATACCGGCCGGCTCGTCTGGCGAGGCTACAGCACGGGTCCCGACACAGAGGTGCTGCTCGAGGGCGAGGCGAACTCGCAATACGCCTCGCATAAGGGGCGGGACCTCGGCGTCACCACCTGGAGCGGGGACTCGTGGCAGCACGGCGGCGCGACAACGGGGGGATGGATCTCCTACGATCCCGACCTCGACCTCCTCTTCTACGGGACCGACCAGGCCGGCCCTGCCAACCCGACCCTCCGGCCCGGCGACAACAAGTGGGCCCAAACCATTTTTGCCCGAGTGCTCGCCACCGGCAAGGTAAAGTGGGCCTACCAGATCGCGCCGCACGAGGAATGGGGCTACGGCGGCGCTAACGAGAACATTCTTGTCGATCTCAAGATGTCCGGCACGACGATCAAGGCGCTCGTCCACTTCGATCGAAACGGGTTCGCGTACACGCTGGACCGATCGGTCGGCAAGGTACTGCTTGCCGAGAAGTACGGGCCGGCCAACTGGGCTCTCAGGATCGACCTCGGGACCGGATTGCCGGTCCGCGACGGCCGCTATACGACGGCCACAAACGCTCGCGTGCTCGGCGTGTGCCCCGCGTCGATTGGCGCGAAGTACCTGCAGCCTGCCGCGTTCGCGCCGCCGACTGGACTGTTCTACGTGCCGCTCAACAATCTCTGCATGGACATGACCACCGCCCCAGCCGTCTTCACGCTGGGCCAGCCCTTCCTCGGCGTCCGGATCAAAGCGGCGACCGGTCCCGGCGGCGTCCGAGGAAGATTCATCGCCTGGGACGCCGCGACCGGTTCGATCGCATGGGAGATCAAAGAATCCTTCCCGGTCGCGAGTGGCGCGTTGGCTACCGCGGGAGGACTGGTGTTCTACGGCACTGCCGACGGATGGCTCAAGGCGATCGACGCCGTGGCCGGTCGCGAGCTGTGGCGATTCAAGACGCCGTCGGGAATCGTGAGCGCTCCGATCAGTTTCAATGGTCCCGACGGCAGGCAGTACATCGCAGTGCTGTCCGGTATGGGCGGCTGGATCGGCCTCGGAGCCAATGGTGCGACCTCGGATATCTGGTCGGCCACTAACCCGGGCGGTGTCCTCACGGTCTTCGGACTCTAGTGCCTTCGATCCGCGGGCTCGTCTACGCGGCGAGCGCACTCGCCGCGCTGATCCTTGCTCTGGGATTGGCCCGGTCCGCCCGCCATGGTGCGGGGACTTCGAGCGATTCAAGTGCCGTGGGGCGCGCTGCCGGGCGTTCCGAGCCTGGGGCGGCACGCCAAACCGGAGTCTTCCAGGACCCGCGGCTGACCGAGAGCTCAGCCGCCACCGTAAGCAGGAGCCAGCCCGGGATCATCTGGACGCTCAACGATTCGGGGAACGACGCCCGGATCTTCGCGACTGACTCGGCTGGTACCAAGCGCTGGAGCTACCACGTCGAGCAGGCCGCGAATGTCGATTGGGAGGCGCTTTCGCTCGGGCCCTGCGGCACGACGATCTGCCTCTTCATCGCCGACATCGGCGACAACAACGCGGTCCGCGACCATGTCACCATCTACCGCATCGTCGAGCCCACGGTCGAAGCGGGAAGCGGCGACACCTCGAGCCCCCTGCTCGACTCCCTGGTAGTGCAGTACGCCGATGGTCCCCACGACGCGGAAGCTTTCGTGGTCAAACCGAGCGGCGATGCGTTCATCATCACGAAGGGGCGTGAGGGCGCTGCCTGGATGTACGAGATCCCGGCGACCCAGTGGGCCTCGCACGAGCCGCTCCGAGCCCAATCTCTCGCACAGGTCGCCATCCAGACGAGCTTCGTCGGCGGACGTCTGATCACCGACGCGGCGCTGTCGCCCGAGGGTGATCAGTTGGCCGTGCGCACCTATCGAACCGTCTACATCTTTAGTCGGACGCCCAAGAGCCGCTGGCTCCCCGACCAGCCGACCCGAAGCTGCGACGTCGCCGGGCTCGAGCCGCAGGGCGAAGGTGTCGATTGGTGGAATAGCCGAACGTTGGTGCTGACGAGCGAGCGCGGGTTCGCCCGGGCCGGTACGATCTTCCTGCTGAGCTGTTGAACCGATGGCCATCCGAGCGCGCTGGTGGTGGCTCCTCGCCCCACTTCTCATCGGCTTCGTGCTGCTGCTCGACCGACCCCGGAGCGCCAAGGCCCTCCACCAGGCCGAGTGGCTCGAGGCCGGTGATGTGAAAGTGCGAGCGGTGCGGGCGGGCTCCGGCGACACGACTTTGCTGCTCATCCACGGCTACGGCGAGAGTCTCCTCACGTGGCGGGCCGTCTTCGACCCGCTCGCCCTCGACCACCGAGTCGTGGCGATCGATGTCCCGGGCTTTGGCGGAAGTGACAAGCCGGACCGGCCCTACACGCTCGATGTTCAAGTCGAGCGGCTGAGCCGGTTCCTGGACCGGTGGATCAAAGGCCCGGTCATCGTGGTGGGGCACTCGATGGGTGGCGAGCTTGCGGCAACGCTCGCGATCACGCGCCCGGATCGGATCGTTGCCGCCGTCCTGCTCGCGCCGGCCGGCCTTGGAGTTGGACTTGGCGGAATGATGGACTCGGTGTCGGAGTCCAAAGCCGGTGCCCTCGGGTGGTATATGGCCAGCCGGTCCTTCCTCCTGCCGGATCATGACCCGGACTGGCTGGGCGAGCCAACTCGGCGAGCTCGCTATTCCCTCATGACCGACGAGGCCTATCGCCGGGCGGCCGCCAGGGTTCTGCGCGATTTTGACTTCCGGGCCCTCCGCAATCGGATGAACGACCTCAAACAGCCGGCTTTGGTCATCTGGGGCAAGCTCGATCCAGTGATTCCGTACGCTTACGCGGCCCTCGTCACGTCGCAACTGCCTTGTGCCAAGCTGGTCACACTCGATGAGGCGATCCACAGGCCGCAGGTCGAGCGGCCCGACACGGTGGTCTTCGAGATCCGTCGATTCGTCGCGCAGCCGCGCTGCGGCTAGGCCTACCCACTAGTATTCCCTTCCCACAACTACTATCTTCGCGCCGGTTTGATCCGTGCGGGCCCTCAACACAAGGAGTGCGCCTCTGGAACTGCCGACCCACCATCGAGTTCCGCTGTCCTGGCTGCTTCAGCACGGCAGCGAGTCCATTCGTGCTCGGACGCTCCAAGACCTCGCCGTTCCGGGCACTATCGCGCCTGAGACCCTTGAGGCCGCCCAACAGGCTGCCTACCAAACCAAGATGGCCCAGGCCATCGTCAAGAAGCAGAAAGACAACGGAGTTTGGGCCGGCAATCTGCTCGGCTTAGCGCCATCCGCCGTGCAAGGGATCAAGGACGTTGGGACGATTCCGCAGCACCGCCGCCTGTTGCAGCTAGGGGTTCCGCGCTCGGCGCGGCCGTTCAAGCTGGCTGAGCGGCTCCTCTTTCGGCTCCTCTCGCGCGACGAAGACCCGTTCCTCCACTTCGAGTTCGCTAAGCTTGCGGTCGACTCGGAAGCCGGTGCGGAATGGACCCGGGAGCATATGCGCGAGGCAGCCACGGCGGCGCTCGCCGAAGCCGGTCACGTAGAGGACCCGCGCATTCGGGGCGCGGCCCATAAAATCGCGAGCGCAGTCTCGGCGTTTCTCCGAAGTCCGCTTGCCGAGAAGCCGTTCGCCCGATCCGGAGCGAAGATCCTCCTCGATCCCGAGGCCCATCCGCCGACTTGGTATTCGGTCGCGATGATCGCGGCCATGCCAAACCTTCAGCGTGAGCGCGCCGGCTTCACCGAGCGGCTCGGTCAATACCTGGCGGAGCCGGCCCCGAAGAAGGCTTATACCATCGCAGTCGGGAAGAAGTCCGTCAAACCGGAGCTGATCCTCCTCGGTGATCCCGTCGAAGCCGACTCGAAGGGCAACGCGAAGGACATCCCGCTCTCCCTCTACTTTATCGAGCTCTTGGCTCGCATCGGAGCGCTTCACACGGCTCCGGTCGCCCGGAAGGTTCTTCACCGGTTGCTCGTGGACGTCGATGACCAGGGTGTCTGGCATCCCAAGGGGATCAAGGCGGCCCCAAAAGCGACGCACAAAATCACCTATCACTCCTACCCACTGAATCCGGAGACCAAGGATCCGGAGTCTCGGCTCGTAGACGTCACATTCCGGCTCGCACTGATCGCGAAGCTCCTTGGCTGGCAGCTCGAATATGTGTAGGCAGCAGTCCGGCGTCGGCTACCGGGCCTCCTCTGCGTCGGTTTCGCGACGTTGACGCCTTCAATCGACCTCACCCGCTTCGGCTTCACGCCCACCGAGGGCCTCGTCTATGAGGTGCTCGTCCGGGGCGGGCCCGGGACCGGATACGCGGTCGCCCGAGCAGCCGGTCTGGCCCGGGCCAACGCCTACGGCGCGCTCGAAGGTCTCGTGGCCAAAGGCGCCGCCCGAGTCGAGGCTGAGCAACCGAAGCGGTATCGGCCCGAGCCGCCGAGCACGGTGGTCGCCCGAATCATCGACGCGCAAGGACAGGCGCTCGACGTGCTGAATGCCGCCCTCGACGCGCTCGCCGTTCCGACAAGTCCGACCCTTGTTGAGCTGACCTCCGCCAGAGGAACGATCCAGTTGATGTCGCACGAAGTAGCACGAGCCGAAGGTCGAGTCGAGCTGGTCGCGCCGCCCGACGCGTTTGGTCAGCTCACCCCGTCGCTTCGTAAGGCCGCGGCAAGCGGCGTGGAGCTCAGCCTATGGTCCACCGGCGCGGTGGAGCTTCCGTTCACTTCCGTATCGCTGGCGCAGGTACCCGAGGGCTGGCCGGGCGAGCCCTTGCTCCTGGTGGTCGATGGTCGGGGCGCGATCATTGGAGGGCGAGCGGGAGACGGGGTTGTGGGGCATTGGGGCACGGTGGCAACCTTCGTGGCGGCAGCCCGGGCGGTCATATCGCAGGCGAGGGCCAGTGGCGGAACCAGTTGACGAGTTTTTTGAGGAGCTACGGCGCGAGTATCTGGCCGAAGCGGCGGTTCGCCTGGCCGAGCTGCGAATGGACTTGGCTGCACTCCGCGCCGGTGACCCCGGCGCGGCGCAGGCCCTGAAGGGTCGCGTTCATCGCCTGGCCGGCTCCGGAGGAAGCTATGGTTTCCCTCTGGTCAGCCAGGTGAGCCGCGAGACGGAGGCGTTGATCGCCTCCAACCCAACTCCGGATGCGGCCGTGCTCGACTCGCTCGACCAAGCCGTCGTGCGCTTGGCCGACGCCTTCGACGCTGCGGCAGAGTCGGTTGGGCTCCCCAAAGTGAATCCGGATCGATTCGCCTGAAACGGCAAACCGGGCGGGTCATCTCGACCCGCCCGGTTCTTTCACTACCGGTTCACTCCGCGGCTCTCACGCCGCTCTCCCTCAATGGGGGTAGATCGTCGAGAGCGGCGCGACATCCCGCGGGTTGTCGTCTCCGAAGAGGAGTCGTCCCTCGCGGAACGAAGCGCCTCGAAGCGTCAGCGCCAGCACCTCTCCCAGCTCACTCACCGGATGGACCTCGATCTTGTTCCTGATCTCGAGGGGAAGGTCCGCGAGATCCGGCTCGTTGTCCTTAGGAATCACGATTGTCGTGATGCCGGCCCTTACCGCGCCCAGAATCTTCTCCTTGAGACCACCGATCGGAAGCACCCGACCTCGAAGGGTGATCTCACCCGTCATCGCAATGTCGTGCCGAGCTGACCGGCCCGAAAGCGCCGACACGAGCGCGGTGGCCATCGTTATGCCTGCCGACGGGCCGTCCTTCGGAATCGCGCCCGCCGGGACGTGAATGTGGATGTCCCGTTCGAACATGTCGTCCGCGATCCGCAGACCGGCCGCGTGCGACCGGGCGTAGGTCCACGCCGCGCGCGCCGATTCCTTCATCACATCGCCGAGCTGACCGGTGAGGACGAGCTCGCCCTTGCCCCGCATGGTGGATGCTTCGACGAACATGATATCGCCGCCGACCGGCGTGTAGTACATCCCGGTGGAGACGCCGACCGCGTCCTCGCCCGCCATCTTCTCGGGGTGCACCTTGGGCTGGCCGAGGTAGTCGTCGACCATCTCTTTCGTCACCACGAACCCGTCGGGCGCCTCCTGTGCTGCGATCTTCCGGGCGACCTTACGCGCAACCTTACCTAGCTCTCGCTCGAGCTGCCGGACGCCGGCTTCCCGAGTGTAGGCCGAGATGATCTCGCCCAAGGCATCGTCGGCGAGCGTCACGCTGTGGCTGGCCACGCCGTTCTCCTCGAACTGACGGGGGACGAGATACTTCTGCGCGATTACCCGCTTCTCCCCCTCGGTGTAACCGGAGAATTCGACCGTTTCCATCCGGTCCATCAGCGGGCCCGGGATGTTCTGCGGGAAGTTCGCGGTCGCGATAAAGAGCACTTCGCTGAGGTCGAACGGAACTCCGAGATAGTGATCGACAAAGCTGTCGTTCTGCGCCGGGTCGAGCACTTCCAGCAACGCCGAGGCCGGATCGCCCTGGAACGAGACCCCGAGCTTGTCGACTTCGTCGAGCAAGAACACCGGGTTCTTGGTACCGGCCTGCTTGAGCCCTTGGAGAATTCGTCCGGGCATCGCACCGACGTAGGTGCGGCGGTGGCCTCGGATGTCGGCTTCGTCGCGAGCGCCACCTAACGAGATCCGGACGTACTTCCGGCCCATCGAGCGCGCGATCGACTTGGCAACCGACGTCTTACCAACTCCGGGAGGACCGACGAAGAGCAGGATCGGGCCCTTGGCGCCCTTATCGTCATCGTTACCGGGCGTGGCCCGGGCAGCGGGCTTCGCGGCGGTATCGGCCGCGGGCTTCGCGGCAGCGTCCGTCGTCGGCTTCTCCGTAGCGTCCCCAACAGGCGTTGCGTCCGCCGTCGCGGCAGCGTCCGCGGCCAGTTCGGCTGCGGCATCGGCCTCCGCGGTCCGCTTCCGGTCGGCTTCCTTGAGCTGACGAACAGCCAGGAATTCGAGGACTCGGTCCTTCACGTCACCTAACGCATAGTGGTCCGCCTCGAGGATATCCGCCGCAGCCTTCAGGTCGAGGTGCTCATCGCTCCGGTTGGTCCATGGAAGCTCGGAGATCGTCTCGAGGTAATTCCGGATGACCTGGCTTTCCATCGACTCCCGGCCGATTCGCTCCAGCCGGCCCAGCTCCCGATCGACTTCCTTTCTCGCCTCGGCGGGAAGCTCCAGCTTTTCGAGCTTGCCGCGAAGCTCGTCCAGCTCGTCGCCCTCTTCCTCTTCGCCCAGCTCGCGGCGAATCTGCTTGAGCTGCTCGCGAAGGAACATCTCGCGCTGCCGCTCGCCGAGCTCTTCTTGAACTTGCGACTTGATCTCCTCCTGCGCATCCAGCACCGAGATCTGCCGCTGGACATGTACCAGCACGCGGCGGAGGCGCTCTTCAACCGACAGCGTCTCGAGCAGCGCCTGGCGCTGGCTCGGATTAATGTCGATGTAGCCGGCGACGAGGTCGGCGAACTTACCAGGCTCGGGCGCGCTGTTGAGGACCTGCTGGACTACCTCCTCAGGCAAGCCGGACTTCTGTCCAAGCTCCGCGGCACGCTGGCGAACTTCGCGGAACAGCGCGACGAACGCCGGATCGTCGGGGCCAAGCGGCGGCATCTCTTCGGCGTCGCGAACGATCGCCGTGAGGTGGCCGTCCCGCTCCGTCACGTGAATCGCAATACCGCGCCGTTCGCCGTGCAGGAGTAACTGCATCCCGGCCAAGCCACGCTGAAGCTGCCCGATCTTGGCGATGGTGCCGATCGTGTACAGGCCTTCTGAATTCACTTGTTCCGTGTTGTCTCTTTGGCATACGGCGAACACCAGCTTATCGGGTGTCGCGAGTGCCGCTTCTATCGCTCGAACTGTCCCAGGCCGCCCGGCGCCGATCGTCGTTGTCACCCCAGGAAAGAGGACAACGTCGCGGAGCGGTAGGACCGGCAGCGTCATTCGTTCAGACATTATTGGTGCTCCTTTTTACTGCTATTCGGGTTGGCGAGGTGAACCCCACTCCCTTTGTCGCTTTTGACTCGTCACCTGGAATTGCATCCGTTGTGCCATGGCGACGCAATTTCCTATGAGACGACGCTGCAATGAGTTAATGAGACACGCCCCGGAGGACACAGGTTCCGGCACGAGCCCTGCCTTTGGATCGGGACCCGTGGAAGGCAATCCTGCCAGTTTGGCCGGTGCTTCATGGCTCTTGGAAGAACGCTCTGCTTCCCGCCACGAGCGATCCAAAAAGACTGGATGATGGTGCGGTCAACGGGGGGGTGCGACTAGTTGCCCACGGACCGCGATCAAGCGAGATTGGTAAACTCTGCGACCACAACGTTTTCGCCTTTTGGCCCGCGGCGCGAATGACCCAACCGACGGACTCGAATGAACGCCCACTCGCTCAGCGCCTCAAGGAGGCTCTCGGCGAAGCGTACACCATCGAGGGAGAAATCGGCCGGGGTGGCATGGGTGTGGTGTACCGCGCCCGCGATGAGCGTCTCCAACGACGCGTCGCAATCAAGGTACTCCCACCGGAACTCGCCTACCAGAAGGACATTCGGGAACGCTTCACACGGGAAGCGCAGACCGCTGCCCGGCTGTCTCACCCGCACATTGTTCCCATCCACGACGTTGGTCAGGGCGCGGGCCTCGTGTATTTCGTTATGGGATACGTCGAGGGCGAGTCGCTCGGCGGACGAATCAAGCGGCGCGGCCGTCTTCCGAATGAAGAAGCGCGCCGCATCATGAAAGAGACGGCGGACGCTCTGTCGGCCGCCCATGGGCTTTCGATCATTCATCGCGACATCAAGCCCGACAATATCTTGCTCGAAGGCACCCGCGGCCGGGTGATGGTCACCGACTTCGGGATCGCAAAGGCGCTCTCGGGATCGTCGGGCGCGACGCTCACCGGCATCGGTGTGGCGATCGGGACGCCTCAGTTCATGAGCCCCGAGCAGGCCGCCGGTGAGCGAGAGATCGACGGCCGATCGGATCTCTACAGCCTTGGCGTCGTGACGTACCAGATGTTGAGCGGTGAGCTCCCGTTCAACGCGCCAACGGTCGCGGGCATCTTGATGAAGCAGATCACTGAGCCTGCACCACTGCTCCACACGATCCGCGACGACGTGCCGGAAGATCTCTCGCTGGCGGTTGCGCGTTGTCTCGAGAAGGATCCGGAGAGCCGCTGGCCCACAGCGGACTCGCTCCGTCGCGCGCTGGAAGCTCGAACCGTGACCGGTTATCGCCCGACCTCCACGGGGACCCGCAGCGGGAGGCCGGGCCCCAGCCGGGAGACCGGGGCTCGAGCGCGCCCTAACGTCACCGATCGGGGCCGCTCCCCAGCGCGTCCATCGCCGCGAGGTCAGTTGGCACCGCGACCACCGGTTGCGCCCCGACCTGCCTCATTGGCGGGTGGTCAGTGGGTTCGGAACGATCGAGGTGAGTGGGTCCGGACTGGGGGCGAGGCAGCCAATCTGCCGGTGCCGGATACCGGTGAGCCAAAGATCGTCCAGACCACCCGCGCTCATTTCGCTAAATGGGCTTCGGTCACCGGTGGCATGTTCCTGATCAATATCTTCACCGGCCTCGGCGAACCGTGGTTCCTGATCGTGGGCGGCGCGATGGCGTTTCCGCTGCTCAAGAGCTACTCGCAGCTTTGGCAGCTCGGCTATAGCTGGCGCGATGTACTCAACCGGCCGTCTGCT
>JBDTOH010000139.1:0-11461 GCA_039933355.1 Gemmatimonadota bacterium
GCAGCTCGGTCGCCGCCCCGGCCCGGTAGACCGGGATTCGGGAATCGAGCGCTGCGAGCGCGCGACGCATCTCGTCCGCCATCGGTCCCTCGGGCAAGTCGGTCCGAACGAGGAGAGAGGTGGCCGTGGTGTACGATTGCGCGGCCGGTTCGAACAACGCGGGTCTCTGATCTTCGCTGATCGCAACGTACTTCCCGTCGCGCACGATACCGACGACCTCGAGCGCCGGACTGTCCGTGCCGAACTTGACCCGCCGGCCTATTGCCTCGCGGGTTTGAAATAATCGGACCGCCAAAGTCTCGTTGATGATCGCGACCCGAGGCGCATCGTGATCGTCGCGCCACGTGAACTCCCGCCCCGCGACGAGCGGTGTGCCGACGGCGCGAAAATATCCGGGTGACACTTGGAACTCACTCGACTCGAGTCCGTTCGAGGCGCGGAAGTCGGCAGCCTGGTCCGAGTAGAGGTAGGTACTGGATTGGTCGAGGCTCAGCGGGATCGAGCTCGAGTAGGCGGCCACGGTCACACCCGGCAAGCTCGCGGCCGCCTCGAGCGTGCGCCGCTGAAGGGCTCGCCCCTCGCTCTCTCCCAAATGCATGAACGCGAGGTCATAGTTCACGACGGCGAGCCCGCCGAGCTCGATGCCCAGCGGCATGCTGAGGGCTCGGCTGAGACCTCGAATCGAGACGGCGCACGCTGCGAGGAGGATACAGGCGAGCGCCATCTGCGCCGCCAGCACCAGCTCGCGGACCGCCCACTGCCGTCTCCTGCGCGCGACGGTGGGCGCGCCTTTGATCGCCTGGTTCAGATCGACCCGCCACGCTTGTCGAATCGGCGCGATGGCGCAGAGAATGCCCGCGCCCAAGGTGGCAATGAGCGCGAAGCCGAACACGGTCGCGTCCGGTTCCACGCCTAACTGAAGCGGGATGCCGACCGGCGGCCGCCACCGCGACAAGGCCCGGAGCATGGTCGCCGCCAGCAGCCAGCCGGCAGCACCGCCCGTGAGCGCCAGAGCAAGCGTCTCCGTCGCCAGCTGGCGGAGCACCCGAGACCGGCCCGCCCCGATCGCGATCCGAACGGCGATCTCGCGGGCCCGGTCGCTCGAGCGCGCGGCGAGCAGGCCGGCCAGGTTGGCGCACGCCGCAAGAAGGACGAGACCCGCCAGCACCATGATCCCGCTGACGAACGAGCTCATCAGCTGCCGTCCCATCTCACCGATCAGTCCGGGTCGCACGAGCGTGAGCGAGAGCCCAGCATTCGACGCGGGGTAGTCGCTCGCCAAGGCTCTTGCGATCCGGTTGAGATCCGCTTCGGCCCGGGACGGCGCCACGCCCGGCCGGAGCCGGCCGATCAGCATGCAGTTGGCCGTGTTCCTAACGTCCAGCCACGACCACCCTTCGATCTGGGGCTGCATCGCCATCGGAACCCAGAGCTCGGCCTGATAGAGGAGCTCCGTCCCTGAGAACCCGGGCGGCGCCACGCCGATGATGGTATAGACGAGGCCGTTGAGGCTCATCTCTTTGCCGAGGACGGCTGGATCGGCGGCGAAGCGTCGCTGCCAGGCGGCGTAGCTCAGCACGACCACCGGGCTCGCGCCGGGGGCTCGATCGTCCTCGGCCGTGAACAGCCGCCCGAGCGAGGGCTTGAGCCCGAGCAAGTCGAAATAGGCTCCGGTGGCGAGATAGCCCCAGATCCGCTCGGTCCGCTCACCGCTCGCCAAGCCCATTGGAGCGAACCGATAGGCGGCCAGGCCCGTGAACGTCGCGTTGCGTTCGGCAAGGTCGCGGTAGTTGGGATACGATATGGTCGGGCCGCGACTGGTCTGGAGAAAATGGACTTCGTTAGGCGACGCGATCGGCAAGGGACGGAGAAGCAGCGCGTTCATGGCGCTGAAGACGACCGTGTTGGCGCCGACTCCGAGCGCCAGGGATACGATGGCGACGAGCGAGAACCCAGGACTTCGAGCCATCGCCCGGAACGCGTAGCGTGCGTCCTGGAGCAGCTCGTCGGCCCAGCGGAGTCCGGAGCTCGCCCGGGCTTCCTCCTTGTACGCCTGACGCGGGCCGAGCTCGATCCGGGCCCGGCGAAGCGCGTCCGCCCGGGTCATCCCATCCTTGGCGAGATCCTCGGCGCGCTCTTCCACGTGCGACAGGAGCTCGGCTTCGAGGTCGCGCTCCCAATCGGCGCGATGCCGAACCGCGTGCCACCAGGTGCGGAGCCGCGCGAGCATGTCAGGCCTCTCCAGGGCGGGCGGCGAGCACCGTCGTCATCGTCGCGACCAATCGTTCCCAGCCCGCGGTCTCGGTCTTCAGACGCCCTCTGCCGGCCGGCGTGAGCGAGTAGTACCGGGCCTTCCGATTGTTGTCGGAGGTTCCCCACTCGCTCTTCAAGAGCCCCTGATGAATCAGCCGATAGAGGGCCGGGTAGACCGCGCCCTGTTCCACCTCGAGCCCGCCCTTGGCAAGCTGGCGGATCCGGAGCAGGATGCCGTAGCCGTGAAGCGGGCCGAGCGAGGCCGCTTTGAGAATCAACAGGTCGAGAGTGCCGGGGAGAACGTTTGCACCGGGGGCCATGGAGACTCTCCTAATTGATTTAGGAATGTCTCATCGTTCTCCTAATCTGTCAAGGAGAGCGTCTCATGCGGGTCGCTCGAATGTGAGGAAGGCGGCAGAATGTCGCACCGAATCCGGACCCTGTCCATCCAGCCGAGGTCGCGAGCTGGGGCGGTGACCGGGGCGGGTTAGCCCGAGACCTTCACGAGGCGGAGCGGCGTCGGTTCGTTCTCCTTCGGTCCCGGGGCGCGGGGGAGCATGATGACCCCGTCGCCCTGGAGGTACCCGCCGAAGGCGTGAGCCGCGGCGGGCCGCCCGACGAGGTATCCCTGAATCCGGGCGCACCGCTGCTGCCGGAGGAATCGGACCTGCTCCTCGGTCTCGACCCCCTCGGCGACGACCGTTATGCCCAGGGCGCTCGACATCGCGATGATGGCGCTGGTGATCGCCGCGTCGTCGGGATTGGTGGTGACGTCCCGGATGAACGATTGATCGATCTTGAGGGTGCTGACCGGGAACTGCTTGAGGTAGCTCAACGACGAGTAGCCGATCCCGAAATCGTCGATGGCGAGCTTCATGCCGAGGGCGGCGAGCGCGTAGAGCACCGCGGACGCTTCGCCCTCGCCCTGCATCAAGATGCTCTCGGTGAGCTCGAGCGCGAGGTAACGCGGGTCGAGGCCGGTGCTCGCCAGGGTTCGCTGGACCGCGGCCACGATCGCGTCGCCGCGGAGCTGCTGGCCCGACACGTTGACGGCGATCGGGATCGCCCGAAGCCCCTGCCGCTGCCACTCGGCGTTCTGGGCGCAGACCGTCTGAATGATCCACTCGCCTAACGGAACGATCAGGCCGCTTTCTTCGGCCAGCGGAATGAACTCGCCCGGGCCGACCATTCCCCACTCCGGGTGCTGCCACCGAATCAGCGCTTCGGCGCTCACGATGATCCCGGTGTCGAGGTCGACGATCGGCTGATACCACATCACGAACTGATCGGTGTCGATCGCCTTGCGCATGTGGTTTTCGAGCAGGAGCCGCCGGACGGCCGATGTGCCCATCGCCGTCGCGTAGAGCTCGCACCGGTTCCGGCCCCGCTGTTTCGCCTGGTACATGGCGGCGTCGGCGTTCTTGACGAGGGTCTCGAGATCGGTGCCGTCGTCGGGATTGATCGCCACACCCACGCTGGCCGAGACGAACACCTCGTGGCCGTCGAGCGCGAACGGAGTCCCGAAGGATGCGAGGATCGCCTGCGCCAAGTCCGCCGCGGCAGCCGTTCCAGCGATCCGTGGGAGGATGATCGTGAACTCGTCTCCTCCCAAGCGCGCGACCTCGGCGGCCGGCGCCCGAAGACCGCAGCAGGACCTGATCCGGCGGCCGACCTCCTGAATGAGGCGGTCGCCGAGCTTGTGGCCGAGGCTGTCGTTGATCCGGCTGAAATGGTCCAGGTCGAGGAAGAACACCGCGAGCATGGCGCCGTCGCGCCGATGCCGCTCGAGCTCTTCGCCCAGGCGGTGTCGGAACGAGACCCGATTCGGAAGGCCGGTCAGGCTGTCATAGAACGCGAGCAGCCGGATCCGCTCGACCATCTGCGCGGTGGCCAGCGCCTGGGCAACCTGGTCGGCGGCCCGGCGGGCCTGCACGACGACATCGCTGCTCCGGCCGACGTGCTTGCTGTCGCCGAACGTGATCGCGCCGAGGAGCCGGTCCTGATAGACGAGAGGAAATACCAGCAGCGACCGAGCGCCGCGGGATGTCAGCGGGACCAGGTAGTCGGGCGCCGCCGCATCGGAGAGGGCGAGCTCCGTGGTGATGTCGGCGAGATGATCCTGTTCGGCGCGGGCCAGCGTCCCCGCCCAGGCGGCTACTGCGGCGCCGCTCGCGTCGTCCGTGACGTAGGTCGTCGCCGTTCCCTCGTGCTCCGCGTCGACCATCGTGAAGCCGATCCAGCCCGCCGCGCAGACGTCTCCCATTCGGTTGAGCACGGTCGCGACGATCTGACCTGCGGTGCCCGCCCCGAGCAGCGCGCGGTCGATCTCGGCCGCGGCGGTGAGCGCGAAGAACTGGCGCTGGATCACGCCGCTCATCGAATTGAACGACGCGGCGACCTCGGCGAATTCGTCCTCACTCGTGACCACGACCGGCTCGTCGAACCGACTCTTGGCGACCCGTAGAGTTCCGTCTCGGAGCGCCTGAAGCGGGGCCGTGTTCCGGCGGATCTGGATCAGACTGAGAAGAAGCGCGATCCCGAGGCCGGTGACCGCGACGAGCAGGAATGTTCGGTTGAAATCCACCAGCGGCGCCACGACGTTGGCGCGCGACTCACTCACGACAAGGCTCCACTGCGGCACGGCCATGCTGTCGCTCGCGGGCATCGGACCATACGCCGCCTGGAACGCTTTCCCCTGTGCCTTCCACTCGAACGTGCCCGACATCGCTGCGGCGAGATTGCGCCGCGCGGATTCGGGGAGGGTCGCGCCGCGCTCGTCCGAGGTCACGATGACCGCGGCGGAGTCGTCGACGACGTGAAACTCCATCGAGGGCAGGAGCTGGGTCTGGTCGAGGTCGCCCCAGAGATAGGGCTCGTTGATCTGCCCGACGACGAGACCGCGTCCGGCGGCGCTGCTGACTGCCCGGATCAAAAAGATGCCGGCCTTGCCGTTGATGACCTGGCTCGCAACGACACCCTTACCGGCGGCGATGCCCTCGCGCTCGCGCACGCTCAGCGGCGGCAGCGGGCCGGTCGTTCCGAAGATTGCAACCGCTGGACCGGACGCCGGCACAAAGGCGAGGGCGGAGAAGCCGTACTCGAGTGATCCGTCGCACGGAGAAGCGTCCGCCTCCGGTCCGCCGGCAGGGCAGGGAGCCGACCGCATCGGGGCGACAGCCAAGTCCTGATCGAGCAGAAGGAGCCGGTCCCGAATGGCCTTGCCGAGGACGCCGGCGGTGTGTTCGAGCCGATCGAGGCTTGCCCGGCTCAGTTGCCGGGTCACGGTTCGATACGAGAGCACCGCGAGGGCGATCGTGGGGAGGAGCGAGCAGACGACGAACAGGATGACAAGCCGGCGACCGAACCGGCTCCGAATCCACGACTTGTCGAGCGACTCGTTAGGCATCACCGGTTTGGTTTCCCGGACTCCGGCCTGGCCCGCGTCGTTGCGGCAACAGTTGGTTCCGTCAGTGCCCGCCAGTGCAAGCGACGTACCCACCGGGTCGGAATGCTCTATCTCGTTACTCACCTTGCTGTTGGGATTGGACCGGCGGTCCGCCGGAGCGGCCCGCTCCCGCGTGCTGCACGGCGGCCCTATTCGATTTGACCGAACCGATGCGATACCCGTTTTTCACCAGGGCCGATCGCGCAGAAGCTGTCACGTGGCCCCATGGTGGGCTCGCTGCGAAACTGGGCTGCCTGAGGCGCCGATTCACCTCGGAATCCTCTGTCGCGAGAAGAGACGCCACCACTCCTAGGTCGGCGGCGACGCGGGCCAGTCCCCGCTTGCGATCGGGGGCGGTTCGCTGACGGAGGATTGAGGATGGGTGAAACCCAACCATCGGGTTGATACGCTTCACCTCGACCTCCGAGCCTCTCGCGTAGAAACAGCGATGAGGTGTGCTTGCAAGAACGCTCATGCCGTCTTCATCAACGTCTTGGAGTAGTACGTGCTGACGGTGTCCCCCGCAACAAACCGCGGAAGGTCGGAAGCGCGGCCGCAATGGCCAAGGTGCAGAAGTTCGCACCGCGCTGGACCCCTGATTCAATTTCGGAGAAGGAGAGCCTCATGGCTGGGAATCCAGCGGAAGCGATCAACGCATATATCACGGAATTGGAGGCTCTCGAGTCCCATCTGGAGAAGCTGTTGCGGGCCCAGGTTGCCGATTTCGGGTCCGACTATCCCGATCTCGTTGCGCATCTCTACCCGATCCATATCCGGACCCAGCAGCACATCCAAGTTCTTCAAGCAGTGGCCGATTCTCGTGAGGTCGATCGGGCCGGAGCCGCCGCGGTCAAGCGGGTCGGGTCGGTCGGTGTGGCCGGTTTCGACTACGTGCGAGGCGAGAAGCTGTCCAAGGAGCTCCGGGACGACTACGCGGCCTTGAGCGTGGCAACCATCGGCTACGTCGTGCTCATGGCGGCTGCCCGTTCGCTCGGCGACGATTCCGTGGCCGACATGGCTGAGCTGCATCTCCGCGACTACGCCGAGGCGACCATGACGATTCAGAGCATCATTCCATCCGCCATCGTCAAGTCGCTGCAGGAGGAAGGGTTACCGGCGCGGGCCGAGGTCGTGGCGATGCTCGACCAGGACCTCGAGGAGATCTGGCGGGGCGAGGCGGACAGCGGCGACGTTACGTGATCCCGGCGGGACGCGGACAATTCGGTAACCTGGGCCGATCGAAGGCGAGCTCACAGCCCTACCCGCGCCCCGCTCCGCGGCCCTATTTTTAAGACATGCCGCTCAGCGATTTACATCCGGTCGTCGCCCGTTGGTTTTCGGAGTGCATCGGCACGCCTACGCCGGCTCAAGATCAGGGTTGGCGCGCGATCCGCTCCGGAACCGATACGCTGATTGCGGCGCCGACCGGGTCCGGGAAAACGCTGGCCGCGTTCCTCATCGCGCTCGACCAGCTCTTTCAGGAGTCGCTCCAAGGTACTCTCCCCGATGAAGTCCGGGTCATCTACGTTTCTCCGCTCAAGGCGCTGAGCGCCGACATTCACAAGAACCTGGCCGAGCCTCGCCGGGAGATCCGGCGCCTGGCGAAGGCGATGGGATTCGGCGAGCCGCACATCACGGCCGCCGTTAGGTCTGGAGACACTACAGCCGCCGAGCGGGCCGCGATCGTCAAGACGCCGCCGCACATTCTGGTCACGACGCCCGAGTCGCTCTATCTCATGCTCACGGCAGAGCGGAGCCGGGCGGTTCTCGGCACGGCAAGAGTCGTCATCGTGGACGAGATTCACGCGGTGTTGGAGACGCGGCGCGGGGCTCATCTCGCGCTGAGCCTCGAGCGGCTCGATCATGTCGCGGGGGGGCGCCTTCAGCGGATCGGCCTCTCGGCCACGCAGCGGCCGATCAGCGAGGTCGCCGGCTGGTTGAGCGGATCCGGTGGACCGGCCAAGGTCGTGGACGAAGGACATCGCCGGGCGATGGACCTCGCGCTCGAGCTGCCGGGCTCACCGCTCCAGGCGGTGATGTCGGCCGAGGTCTGGTCGGAGGTCTACGACCGGCTCGCGGCGCTCATCACAGAGCACAAGACGACGCTGGTGTTCGTGAATACCCGCCGGCTCGCCGAGCGGGTGTCGCGACAGCTCGCCGAGCGACTCGGAGAAGAGGCAGTCAGCCCGCATCACGGGAGCCTCGCCAAGGAGATCCGGCTCCACGCGGAAGAGCGGCTCAAGAACGGCACCATCAAGGCCATTGTGGCCACGGCGTCGCTGGAGCTCGGGATCGACATCGGCGGTGTCGATCTGGTCTGCCAGCTCGGCTCGCCCAGGAAGATCTCCACGCTCTTGCAGCGGGTCGGGCGATCGGGGCATACGGTGAGCGGGCTTCCGAAGGGGCGGCTCTTTCCCCTAACCCGGGACGAGCTGGTCGAGTGCTCAGCCTTGATCCGCGCGATTGGCCGCGGGGAGCTCGACCGAGTCGTCACCTTCGAGCACCCGCTCGACGTGCTGGCCCAGCAGATCGTGGCGGAGACCGCGGCGGAGCCGTGGGAGGTTGACCGGCTGTACCAGCGATTCACCCAGGCCCGGCCGTATCGGAGCTTAACCCGCGAGCGATTCGACTCGGTGGTTCGGATGCTCTCCGATGGCTTCGACACCCGGCGGGGCCGGCACGGCGCCCTGGTGCATCATGACTCGATCAATGGCCGGATCAGGGGCCGCCGCGGCGCCCGGCTCCAGGCGCTGACGTCCGGCGGGGCGATCCCCGACAACGCGGACTACCGGGTGATCATGGAGCCGGAGGGCATCTTCGTCGGTACCCTGAACGAGGACTTCGCGATCGAAAGCATGGCCGGCGACATCTTCCAGCTCGGCAACTCCTCGTGGCGGCTGCTTCGGGTCGAGCGCGGAACCGTCAGGGTCGAGGACGCCAAGGGCCAGCCGCCGAGCTTCCCATTCTGGCTCGGTGAGGCGCCGTCGCGGAGCGCGGAGCTTTCGGCCGAGGTTGCGTCGCTCCGGTACGAGCTCGACGAGCGGCTCGACGATCCCGCCGCGGCGCTCGGCTGGCTCGCCGGCGAAGGAATCACCGGGACGGCCGCGAGCCAGTTGGTCGAGTACCTCGGCGAGGCGCGCCGAATGTTAGGTGTCCTCCCGACGCAGGAGACGCTCGTCGCCGAGCGGTTCTTCGATGAGGCGGGCGGGATGCAGCTGGTCATCCACTCGCCGTTCGGGAGCCGGGTCAACCGGGCCTGGGGATTGGCCCTCAGGAAGCGGTTCTGCCGCCAGTTCAACTTCGAGCTTCAGGCCGCCGCGACCGAGGAGAGCCTGCTGCTCTCGTTAGGTCCGCAGCACTCGTTCCCGCTCGAGACCGTCTTCCGGTTCCTCCACTCCGAGTCGGCGCGGGAGATCCTGATCCAGGCGTTCCTCGACGCACCGGTGTTCGGGACTCGGTGGCGGTGGAACGCGAACATCTCGCTCGCGGTGCCCCGGTTCCGTAACGGAAGGAAGAACCCGCCGCAGATCCAGCGGATGCAGGCCGAAGATCTGCTGGCGGCCGCGTTCCCGGACGCCGCGGCATGCCTCGAGAACATCCCGGGCGATCGGCAGATCCCCGACCATCCCCTGGTCGAGCAGACGATCGAGGATTGCCTCCGCGAGGCGATGGATCTCGCGACGCTGATCTCGGTGCTCCAGCGGATCGAGCGCGGCGAGATCGCCTGCGTGGCGCGGGACCTTCCGGAGCCGTCACCGCTCGCCCACGAGATTCTCAACTCGCAGCCGTACACGTTCCTCGACGATGCGCCGCTGGAGGAGCGCCGGAGCCATGCCGTGGCTACGCGGCGCTCGTTGGAGCCGACCTCGTCCGCGGACCTGGGCGCGCTCGACCTCCAGGCGATCGACCGGGTTAGGGATGAGGCATGGCCGGAGGCGGAGAACGTGGACGAGCTCCACGATGCGCTGCTCGTGTCCGGCTTTCTCACGGACGCGGAAGGGAAAGCGGGACGAAGCGGGAAGTCGTGGCAAGGTCTCTTCGACGAGCTGGTCCGGGACCGTCGAGCCGAGCGAATCGGCGGGCTGTGGATCGCGGCCGAGCGGGCGCCGGAGGTGCGGGCCCTTCCGGACGGCGGCGCGGTCCGCGGGCTCCTCCGCGGCCGGCTCGAGATCGTCGGTCCGACGACCGCGGCCGCGCTCGCCGGGTCGCTCGGGGTTGCGGAGTCCGATGCGCAGATGGCGCTGGCCGCGCTCGAGGGTGAGGGAGTCGTGCTTCGGGGCCGGTTTACGCCCGGGACCTCGGAGCTGGAATGGTGCGAGCGGCGGCTGCTCGCCCGGATTCACCGCTACACGCTGAACCGGCTCCGGGCCGAGATCGAGCCGGTCAGCACGAGCGACTTCATGCGGTTCCTCCTCGCATGGCAGCGGGTCGAGCCGCACGAGCGCGCCACCGGGCTCGAGGGTCTGGCCTCGGCGATCGAGCAGCTGGATGGTTCCGAGGTTTCCGCGGGGGCGTGGGAGCGCGACGTGCTCGCGGCCCGATGCACCGAGTACGACCCCGGGCTCCTGGACATGCTCTGCCTGACGGGACGGGTGAGCTGGGGCCGATTGTCGGCGCCGGGGCCTAACGGTCAGCGGGGTGGCCGGCCGATCCGCACGACGCCGGTCGCGCTCTTCCGCCGTGAGCACGCCGACCTCTGGCTCGAGCTCGCCCCGCCGCGCACCATCGAGGGGCTCTCGGCCTATGCCTCCGCGGTCTTCGAGGTGCTGACCAATCGCGGCGCGTCGTTCCTGCCCGAGATCCTGTCCGGGTCCGGGCTGCTTCAGACCCAGGCCGAGCGCGGCCTCGGCGAGCTGGCGGCGGCGGGGCTCGTCACCTCGGACAGCTTCGCCGGGCTCCGGGCGTTGCTGACGCCGTCGTCGAAGCGCGCTCCGTTAGGCATGGCCCGCTACCGTCGTCACACCGCCGGGTTCGGGATCGAGCGGGCCGGCCGGTGGTCCACGATCGCCGATCCGCATCGAGCGGCCGGAGAGACGGACTCGAGCGCCCGGGCCGAGATCATCGCGGACCAGAAGAACCTCGAGGCGTACGCGCGAATTCTGCTCAAGCGCTACGGCGTGGTGTTCCACCGGCTGCTCGCCCGCGAGTCGATCGCGGTGCCGTGGAGGAACCTCCTGCTCGTCTACCGCCGCCTCGAAGCGCGGGGCGAGATCCGCGGCGGACGATTCCTGGCGCACGGCACCGGTGAGCAGTTTGCACTGCCCGACGCGGTGACCAAGCTGCGGTCGGTACGGCGAGCCGCGCCAACCGGGCAGCTGCTCACCATCTCCGCCGCCGATCCGCTCAACCTGGTGGGCATTCTCATTCCGGGCGACCGAATCGCCGCGATCTCGGCGAATCGAATCGCCTTCGAGGATGGGGTCCCGGTCGCGGTGCTCGAAGCCGGTGTCGTGCGGTCGCTCGTGGAGACCACGTCGGAGCGGATGGCGGACATTACCGCCGCGCTTCGCCGCCGGCCCGGAAGCAGCCCCGTCCTCAGGCCCTACTTGGGCCCGTCCGCCCGGAAGCCGGCGGTCGAGGCGCCAATCGTTAGGCGGAAGCGGTCGGTCGGGAGCGCCTGATCGAGGTTCCCCCGACTTCCGGTTGCCGATTCCTAGCTCCTAATCCCTCTTCACCACCGGCAACACCACATACGACGCGCGTTGCCCGTCGTGATAGATCGTCTGCTCGGCAGTGATCAGCCGGCTGGTCAGCCCGAGCGCG
>JBDTOH010000140.1:0-11408 GCA_039933355.1 Gemmatimonadota bacterium
GCCGCTCCGAGGTGAGCTTGCGCTGCTCGATCCACTGCGCGAGGCGGGTCACCGGTGAAAACGCGATCTCCGCATCGCCCGTCGGTACCGGCCCCGGATCGGTTGTGCTTCGGACGAATCGGTCGCGGTCCGGAAGCGGGGGCGCGGTCGGCAGCCAGCGGGTCGCCGGGGCGACCTCCGGCTCCAGCGTCACCTTGCGCGGCCCCACCCGCCGCTCGAGGTATGAAGCCATTGACCTGCGCCAGCTCTCCGCGGCCATCGCACGCTGCGCATCGGTCATCTGCACCTGTACGAGCTTCTCTGCTTCGGCGAAGGTGGACGGTGACACCTCAGGCCCGACCGGCGGTGCCGAGCCGAATGTCGGCGGGGCGCCGGGAGCTCCTGCTCCGGCAGCAGCGGTGTCTTGTTGCCGGGGGCGGCATCCGGCCACCGCCCCGAGGAGAATAGGAGCGCGGATCAGGAACTGCCGACGCGTATTCAAAACCGTTCCTCCTATCGTTGACTGATCGAAACGACATCGCCTGAGCGGGCACGGCTTGCCGTGCCTCCGGCCTTCCCTAAGGTCGCGCGTCTGCCTCCGCAGCCGTCCTCGAGCTGATCGAGCCCGTTAACGACCGTGCCTCCAAGGCATTCGGTTTAGCGGAAGCCATGGGATAGAATTCAAGATAGCGTTCCGTCAGGAGTTCGATATGACCAACGAAACCCCGAGCCGTTCGCGGCGTGACTTTCTCGCGAGCGTTGCCGCCTTGGCCGCCATCCATCCGCGGCTGCTCCTCGCGGCAAAGGAGGGGCCTGTCGCGCGGACCGCGTACGGCTCGGTTCAGGGCACAGTCAATCAGCTCGGCGTCGTCGCGTTCAAGGGAGTTCCCTTCGCCGCGACCACGGGAGGCGCGAACCGATTCCACCCTCCCATCCCGCCGGCGCCATGGACCGGCGTGCGCGAGGCGGCGAATCCCGGACCGATCTCGCCCCAGAACGACGACGACAAGATCGGCGCCTACGCCAAGTACACCCAAAGCGAGGATTGTCTCAACCTCAATATCTGGACGCCCGCGGCCGACGGCGGGAGGCGGCCCGTTATCATGTTCATGCATGGAGGGGGGTTTACGACCGGATCGGGAAGCCTTGGCCTCTACGACGGCTCCATTCTCGCCAAGGCCCACGAGGTCGTCGTCGTCACCATCAATTACCGGCTCGGCCTGCTCGGCTTTCCGCCGTTTCAGCTCCATGGCGCCGGGATCTCGAACAACCTGGGGCTCCTGGACTCGATCGCCGCGCTCAAGTGGATCCGCGAGAACATCAGCGGGTTTGGCGGCGATCCGAGCCGCGTGCTTCAGTGCGGACAATCCGCGGGGGCAATGATCTCCGCCGGCCTCGGCGTCCTCCCCGCGGCAAGCGGCCTTTATCAGCGTGCCGTGCCGATGAGCGCGCAGTACCTGGTCACTGTCGATCGGGACCGTCAAGCGCGGTACACACGCGAGCTGCTCGATGCGCTCGGGCTCGGTCCGAAAGACGCCGCGAGGCTTCAGTCGCTTCCGGTCGCCGACCTGCTTCGGGCCCAGGGCACGGTGCGGGAAAAAGGTCTCGCCGCGCCGGGCATCGAGGACCAGAAACGATGGCCGTTCATGCTCAACCGCGACGACGTCGTGTTCCGCGATGAGCCGTGCGAGCTGATCAAGCGCGGTAAGTACGCCGATGTGGCGACGCTCGTCGGAGCGACGACGGAAGAGCTGTTGCTCTCGCCGGCGCAAGAGAAAGCCAATCCCACCGCGCGGGAGCGGTCGCTCAAATCCGCGTGCCTCGGCGGCCTAACGGCGCAGCTCGGCACCGAGCGCGCCGGCAGGATCTGGGACCTGTACGCGGCGGAGTACCCGATGGCGACAGAAGTCGACATCTGCGGAATGATCGGCACCGACCAGCTCTATCGGATGCCGGCAATCCGAATCGCCGAAGCGAGACCGGGGCGGAGCTGGTCGTACGCGGCGGCCTATCGCGGTACCGGCCCGTTCTTTACCGGAGCCCACCACGCGATCGATCTGCCGTTCTGGTTCGGCACTCTAGCCTACCCACAGCTGGCCGGCTTTTTCCTGGGACACCCCGCGACCGAGGCGGAGCTCGCGCTCTCGAGCCTGATGCAGAAGACGCTCGCGGGCTTTGCGCGGGACGGTCGAGCCCCCTGGCCGAAATACGACCTCACGCACCGGCCGACCATGGTCTTTGATCTCGAGAGCAAGGTCGTAAATGATCCAGCCTCCGCGACTCGGGCGATTTGGGACGGGATCGTGACCTGAGCGGCGCTCGCCGCGACGCCACGATGTGCCCAGCATCCCGGCCCGGGCACCGAAGCAAGGGTTTTTCCCAGCTTTTCAGGCCCGAACCGCGCATTATTTTGGTGCTTTGCTCGTCAGGGCTCCCGTGCTCTCTGTCGCCGACAGGATAAACGCTGCACTAACAGGTCGCTACACGATCGAGCGGGAGCTCGGTCGCGGTGGAACGGCGGTCGTCTACCTCGGCCATGATCTCAAGAACCAGCGCGAGGTGGCCGTCAAAGTGCTCCACCCGGAGCTGGCCGCTTCGATCGGAGAAGACCGATTCGAGCGGGAGATCCGAGTCGCGGCCAAGCTTCACCATCCTCACATTCTGGGGCTGTACGATTCCGGCACGGCGGCGGGCCTGCTCTTCTACGTAATGCCTTTGATTCGAGGCGAGTCCCTTCGGGACCGGCTCGAGCGGGAAGGCCAGCTTCCTATCGACGAGGCAATTCAGATCACGCTCGAGGTCGCGGACGCGATCGGCTTCGCTCACAAGCAAGGCGTCGTCCATCGCGACATCAAACCCGAGAACATTCTGCTGGCGAACGGTCACGCGGTCGTTGCCGATTTCGGGATAGCCAGGGCGGAAGGCGGACCTCAGATGCTCACCCCGACAGGAGTCGTAGTCGGCACGCCCATGTACATGGCGCCGGAGCAGATGCTCGGCGATGCGGTTGGACCCCCCGCGGACATCTACAGCCTTGGCTGTGTGCTCTACGAGATGTTGGCCGGGGAGCCGCCGTTTTCGGGCCGGGCCGCACACGTCGTCATGGCCCGCCACGCGATGGAGAGGGTGCCGAGCGTCCGAATCGTGCGGAGCGCGGTTCCAGAACAGGTCGAGGCCGCCATCTTCGCGGCGATGTCCAAAGCGCCCGGAGACCGACCGCAGACCGCGGCCGAGCTCACCGAATTCTTCGGCAACCGGCTCGGAGGAGCTGCCTCGCGGCAGGACCGGTTTGGGCAGGCCGAAGCCAAAGCGCGGTCGGGCTGAGCCAACGAAGCGGCGACGCCGGCGGCGGTGCTCACGGCGGAGCGTTAGGGCGTGAGGCGCCCGCTAGCGACGCTTGCCGACCCAGACGCCCGGCGCGGCGGCGAGCACCTCGCAATCGTCTCGCCCTGGCGGCTCACCCTCGGCGACCACGCGGAGCCCGCCCAGCGCAGCGCCTAACGCCGACCCCACCCACCGGGGGTCGGCGGCGGCGTCCGAACCCACGACCACGCCGCGCATCGATGCGCGCTTGACCGGCAGCACGCCCGCACGGACGACGCTTCCGGCCTCGGAGTCCGGAGTGTTCCGCGCCGGGTTCACCAGCACGAAGCGGACACCCGGGAGCAGCGCCGCGAGACCCGGGGCCGCCGTCGTAGCCGACCCGATCAGGGCGACGTATCCGCCGGGACCCTGGATGCCGAGCAGGGCCTGGATCGCCTCCGGCGCGAGCGCGGTCGATGCGTCCGCGGGCGTTCCACCTCCAAAGTCGGCGACGCCGTCTTCGACCCTGACCACTCGGCCGCACACCGGGCAGCCCAGCTCTCCCGACCATACCAGCCGCCCCCGCATCTCGCCCGGGAGAAGGACCAGGAACTGCTCGTCGTGCGGTCTGGTGCAACGGAGATGATCGGTCAGCTCGATGAACACCGGCGGGACCTGCCTAACGTTTGGCGGCGGGGCCCATCCGGACCCAGTCGATCTCGACCGTCGGCGGCCGGGTCGCGACGAACCGAACCACCTCCGCGACGTCCTCGGCCCGAAGCATGTCGCGCCGGGCCATGAAGCCGGACTTGCCGTCGGGATCGAGCGGGTCCCAGAGCGGCGTGTCGACGGGACCCGGGCTCACCAGGGTCGAGAGGACCCCGGACCCGGCGTACTCGACCCGGAGCACCTCGTGAAGCCCTCGCAGGCCGAACTTGGTCAGCGAATAGGCGGCGTTGGCGGGAAAGGCGAAATGATCCGAGATACTGCCGATGGCGATGTGCCGCCCTCGCCCGGCAGCCCGCATGGCGGGAAGAATACGCTGGGCCATCGCGACCGGCACTCTGAGGTTCACCGCGATCAGCTGATCGAGCTCGGTGAGCGACAGCTGATCGAGCGGGGCGCCCGCCCACCCGCCCGCATTGTTCACCAGAATATCCGGCGTACCGGTCGAGAGCACTCGGTCGAGCGCGGCATTGCGAGCCGAATCGTCGGTGAGATCGCACGGCAGATCGATTCGCCCGTTCTCCTCGTGCGCCACGAGCGAGCGGGCAATCCGGACGACTGTGGCGCCCGCGTCCTGGAGGGCGACGGCCACCGCGGCGCCGATCCCGCGCGAGGCGCCCGTGACGACCGCGAGCCGGCCCGTGAGCGCGCCCATATGGTCCTTCTAGAACGCGCGCGACGTGGCGCCGCCGAGCACAAGCTGGAGAAACTCGGCGCGGGTCTTCTCGTCGTCGCGGAATGACCCCCGGAGCGCGCTGGTCACCGTGCGCGAGTTCTGCTTCTCGACGCCGCGCATCATCATGCAGAGGTGGGCCGCCTCGATCACGACGCCGACGCCGCGGGGGTGGAGCACCTCCATGATCGCGTCGGCGACCTGATCGGTGAGCCGCTCCTGAACCTGGAGCCGGCGGGCGAACACCTCGACCACCCGCGGGATCTTGGAGAGCCCCATGATGCGCCCGTTAGGCAGGTAGGCGACGTGGGCCCGCCCGTAGAACGGCAGCATGTGGTGCTCGCAGAGCGAGTAGACCTCGATGTCGCGCACCAGAATCATGTTCTCGTGCGACTCTTCGAACACCCCGCTGCCGACGGCATCCGCGACCGACATGTCGTAGCCGCGGGTGAGCCAGCGGAGCGACTTCTCGACTCGTTCAGGCGTCCGGTTGAGGCCGTTGCGCTCCGGGTCTTCACCGAGCGACTCGAGCATGTCCCGGATCGAGGCGCTGAAGCTAGCGCCCTTCATATTCGACATAATTGCGAGGGGTCTCCCAAAGGCGGACGCGGGCGAGCAGGCCGGCCGGGAGCCGCGGCGAGATCATCTCCCAGCAAAAAATTGCGATGTTCTCGGCCGAGGGTATCCGGTCGCGGAACCACGGCACGTCGAGGTTGAGGTTCTGGTGATCGAGCACGGATACCACGACCTCGTCGGCGATCCGCTTGAGCAGCCCGGTGTCGACGACGTATCCGGTCGCCGGATCGATCTCACCCTCGACCAGAATGTCGAGCTCGTAGTTGTGCCCGTGATAGTTGGGATTGTTGCACAGGCCGAACGTCGCCCGGTTCCACTCGTCGGAGAACGCGGCGTTATGGAGACGGTGGGCGGCGTTGAAATGAAGCCGCTTGGCGACGATGCAACGGGGCATTGGCCAGGGACTAGGGAATAGGGAATCGGGAATCGGGAATCGAACGGGGCTTCGAACAATAACCGGCGCCACCTCTTCGGGCACCCCTCGCGTTACCTCGTACCTTCGATTCCCGATTCCCTGTTCCCCATGCCCTACAAACAACGGGCGCCATTCAGCACGGAAATCCCGCGTGAATCGGCGCCCGAAGTCGGCTGGCAACCGGGGGGTTTTCTGAAGCCCGAAGAAAAATGCTCGGCACCCTCACCAAAAACTTCTGTCTTCCCCCGAGGGGCATGACATAGGCCTTCAGTATGCGGACCCGTCTCCAGACCTGTTGGCTCAGTAACGTGATTCCCGGCTACCAGCCGACTCGACTATAATACGGGTCGACGACATAACCGTCAATGAAGGCAAATGTCCTTTAATCTGATCGGCGCGATCCTCTCTCTTGCCATTTGGCTCACGGCCACGTTCATCGTGCCCGTAGGACTCGGAATCGTTCATGTTCTGCTCGGTCTCGGCGTCGTGCTGCTGATCCGATGGTGGGCGCTCAGAGACAGCAAGCCCGCGTAACGCTCCAAGCCGCATTCGGCCCTACATATCCGGCACGAACATGATGTGCGCTCGCGGCGTACCGGCCGACATGAGCCACGGCGTTCCCTTTCCGGGCGTCGACGGGATCCCGGTTGACTCAGTGGTGCCGAAGGGGACGTACACGACGTAGAGCGCGCGGCCGCCCTTCACTTCGTTCGTTGTCGCATCCCAACTTCCCGCCGGACCACTCAACGAGAACAGCGCGGCCGCCGTCTTCGGCATGGCGATCGATCCGGCCAATGCCTCGGCGTTGCGCACGCTGTCGACCTTTTCAGGCGCGACTCCAGCCGCTCGAAGCGATCGACCGCGAGCCATGAACGGCTCGAGCGATTCATGGTAGCAGGCCGCATGAAAGGCGGGCGCCGCGGGATTGTCCGCCAGGCAGATCATGCCGTTCGTGCCCTTCCTGAGCTCGACCAGAGCCGGTCCATCCCGGTACCCGAGCACCGTCGCGCCCGCGCGCATCGGCACGGGCAGCGGCAGTACGGCCGCGGCGATCTGCTGCGCGGCGCTCGGTATCGGCGCCTGGCCTTGAAGGGCAGTGGTTCCTCCAATTGCCAGCACCGCAGGGACGACAAGAGCGAGGTGACGCATGGCGACTCCTTCGTGTGAGGGCTCAAATCTCCCAATTCGACCAGACGACACCATCCCGGACCAGCCGCTCCTCGTAGCCCGCGAGCGTCATCCTGAGGTCGGTCCAATGGACCCGGAAGCCGATCTTGAGCAGCAGCCCGAACGCCCAGTCATACGCGGTCTGGCTTCGGACCGACACCCGCCGGAGCCGCCGCGAAAGCGCTTCTTCCTGGAGCTTGAGCATGAGGGCGGTGAACGATCGCTCATTGGTGGCGCCGAGCTTGAGGACGCGGAGCTCGTCGCCGGTGCGGGCCTCCGCGAGGGCGACGGTGTGCCAGAGGGCGAACGCGTCGGCGCCGGCCCCGGCTTGGATCACGGTGACGCCGCCTAACGAGGCCTCCTCGGTCAGCGCGAACTCCCGGGAGAAATCTACGCCCGGCGACAATCGTTCGGCGAGCTCCCCGGCCGCGCGCGACGCCTCCGCCCAGTCGGGCACCGTGCCTCCCGGCGCCGGCCGGTCTTCACCCGGGTACACATCCCAGGCCATCGTCACGGTGAGATGGCCGGGCCGGAGGCCGAGGGCGCTGTAGAACCCGATGTTCTCGATAGTACGCGGCATCGTCTCGAGCCCGATCGTCTTGGCGCCCGCCTCTTTGAGCCGAGCAATGCCTTCGCGCACAATCCCCTTGCCGACGCCCGACCCCTGGCAGTCGGTCCGAACAGCGAGCGGTCCCATCCAGCCCTCGACACCGGAGCGGTGAATCATGTTGAACGCCGCGAGATGGCCCAGGTCGTCGCGCCACAAGAGCGCCCCGTCGGCGGCGTCCGCGATCGCGTACCGCCACACGGTCGGATTGAGAGTGGGAACCTTCACGCCGGCCATGCCGTCGCGATGGTACCGCTCGGTGAACGCGCCGCTGAAGACCCGGTTGATCTCCTCGATGTCGCGCGGCGTCGCCTGCAGCGGACCTTGCACTGTGACCTCACGCCGCGGCATCCGCCACCTCTCCGATCTGATCCTCGCGCGCGCTCGCGATCCCGCGCTCGACGTCGTAGTTGATTCGGATCACCCGGTCGAAGCCGTCTCGCACGGACTCGATATGGGTGATCAGAATGACCTGCGGGAAACGGTCGGCGAGGCTCCGGAGCAGCCCGACGACGGCACCCCGATGCTCCTCGTCGAGCGACCCGAAGATCTCGTCGAGGATCAAGAGTGAGAACGGCTGGCCCGCCCGGTCCGCGATCATCTGGCTGATCGCGAGGCGGAGCGCGAGGTTCGCGACGTCCTCTTCACCGCCCGAGATGACCTGCTTGGGCTCTCCGTCATCGATGATCGTCGCAAGGTAATCCTCGTCGAGGTCGAGGTCAGTGTAGCGGCCGCCGGTGAGATCGCTGAGCAGCACCGACGCGGAGTCCGATAGATCGGGCCGGAGCGCGGCGTTCAGCTCCTCCCTGAGATCGGTGAACGCGCGGTCGAGCTGCTCGTTGAGCAGGGTCTCATCCTGCAGCTTCGTCACCAAGGCGACACGCTCGTTCCGCTCGGACCGGCGGCGCGCCACGCTTCGCCGGTGCTCCTGCGCAGCGCTCACTTCCGCCTCGGCTCTGGCTCGCGCGACTTCCGCCGTGTGGCGCCCCGCTTCGGCCGCAAAGTAGCTCTTTCGCGCCGTCTCGAACGACTCCGGCGACCAGCCCAGCCCGGCCATGCGCTCGGTCAGCAGTTTGACCCGTGCCTCGGCCTGGGACAGCGTTTGCTCCGCTTCGGCGGCTTTCGGAATGAGCAGCGAGGCGCGCTCGGCCTGCGCCGCGAGGCGCACGACCTGAACGCGGAGGGGCTCGAGCGCCACGATCTGGGCTCGCACCTTGAGATGCTCGGCCTCGTCGTAGCTGGTCGGCGTGGCCGCCAGGGTCGCCTCGAGCGCGGTGCGCCGCGCCCCAGCGGCGGCCTGCTCTCGCTCGACCCGCGTCCGATCGGTGACCTGCGCCTCGAGCCGGGCGACCAGGCCGGTCAGCCGCTTCACCTCGCGCTCGGCGAGACCGTGCGGCTCCCGGATCGCCACCAGCTCCTCCGGCTCGGCGGCGAGCTGCTTGATCCTGCTCTCGTAGTAATTCCGGTTGAAGTTGATCTCCTCGCCTTGACGGGTGAGATCGTCGAGCACGGACTTGAAGTCCTTGCCGAGCTTCCGCCCGCAGGTGGGACAGATCCCGTCGGCACCGAGCTTCTTGAGGCGTTTGTACTCGGCGATCAGCTCGTCGCGCCGGTCGCGGAGCGTCTTGCTCTGCGTCGTCGCCTCCTGTCGTTCGCTCACCCAGATCGTCCGAAGCGCTTCGCGGGCCGCTTCGAGGTCGGTGAGCTTGGTCTGCGCCGCGATGAGCTCGGTCTTCGCCGCGCTCACCGACTCGCCGGTCGCGAGCTGAGCCAGCCTCTCGTCCGCCTTGGCGACGGCGGCGCTCACCTCCGCCAGTTGCGCCGCGACGCCCCGCCGCTCGGCAAAGGACTGGGCCAGCCGGTCGAGCTCGTCCCGCCGGGCGACCAGGCCGTCCCACGCGCCTAACGACGGGAGAATCTCCTCGCGCCTCGCCTGGGCGCTCAGGGCGTCGGCGAGGTCGCGGTCGAGCGTCTCGAACGTCCGCCGCGACTCGATCGCTTGATGGTCGGCCACCTTGAGGTCGCTCTCGAGGGAGCGGACCTCCTCCTTGATCCGCTGGATCCGCTCCCACGCCGGCTGCTCGGCCGTTAGGCGGCGGGCCGCCTCCTCGACCCCGCGGCTCGCAGCCGCGAAGTCCTTGGCGGCGCGAGCGTCCCGATCGGCGGCGGACCGCTCCTCCTCGGCGAGGGCGGCGAGATCGATCAGGCCGCTTTCGGCGGTCTGGAGCGAGGCCTTGAGCGCCGAGCGCTCCTCCTTGAGCCTGTTCTGCACAATCTTGAGCCGCTCGTAGCCGAGGACCCTGGAGAGGAACTGGGCCCGCTCCGGCGCCGACATCTGGGCCATGATCGCGAGCTCTTTCTGGCCGGTAAAGTACGTGTTGTAGAACTCCGGCAGCGTCATCCCGAGGAGCCGGGCGATCTTCTCGTTCACCGCTGACGAGCTGTTGGCGACCGGCGCCGATTCGTCGTCCTGGTAGAGCTCGGCGCCGTTCAGGGTCCGCACGATCCGGTACCGGTGAGCGCCTAACGCGAAATCGAGCTCGACCTCGACCCGCGACTTGGCCGGGGCGCCGCGCCGCCGGATCGAATCCCGGGTCCCCCGCGCCGCGCTGCTTCCGTACATCGCCCAGGCGATCGCCTCGAGGATGGTGCTCTTCCCCGCCCCGTTCGGACCGATGATCCCGGTGAGCCCCCGCTCGAAGGCGATGGTCGTGTCGGCGTGCTGCCGGAAGTTGTGGAGCCGGAGGCGGCGGATCTCCATCAGACCCGGTCCGGCTCGACGGTCACCGACTCGAGCAGCTCGACACCCCGCTGGACGAACGCGTCGCGGTCGATCCGCTCCGGCAGCAGCCGGCGGCCGAGGAACTCGCGGACCACGGCGCTCAACGTCTGGCGCTGGCCCGGGGCGCCGGACCCGACCTGGCGGTGGACCTCCGGCCGGCGGAAGTCGAGATGAAAATGAAGCGCCGCCGCCTTCGCGGACCGGATCGCCGCGTGATCGAGCTCCCTGACCACGTGACGCGGAGTTTCGTAGACCACGAGGCGCACGATCTGGTCGGCGTACCCGCCCTTGATCGCCCCGAGCCGCTTCTGAATCAGGGCATCGATCTCCTCGGCGGAGAGCGCGGCCGCGTCGAATGATTCGAGATCGATCACCCGGCGAGGCGCGCGGACCTCCTGACGGGTCACCTTCCCGGAGTCGAGGTCGACGAGCAGCCAGCCCTTGCCCTTAACCCGCGTCTTCCGCTCCTCCGCCAACTCCCCCCATGGATTGAGCGTCACGTACTCGAGCGCGCCCGCGTACCAGACATTCGGCGCGACCTCATGGGTCACGTGATAGTGCCCCAGCGCCGTGTACGTCCAGCCCGCCCGCACGATGTCCCGTGGATCGAGCAGCGGCCCCAGCGGCTCCGCCCACCACCGCTCGAGCGGGCTCAACCCGGCGTCGACCTCGCCGTGAAGCAGGAGAACCTCGTACTTGGCGTCGCCCTTCTGGTCCACCGGCGTCCGCTCGCCGGAAACGTAGGCCTGGTGCGGGACCGCGGTGACCGCGAGATCGAGCGAATCGAACTCGATCCGCTCGGCCATGTCGGTCACGACGTGGATTCTGAGCTCGCTGAAAAGGCGGAGGATGCTCCCCGTCTCGGTCGAACGCGGGGTGTCGTGATTGCCCGCGATGATGACGATCTCGGTGTCGGGGAGGGCGTCCCGCAGCCGCTGGAGCTGCCGGAAGGCGAAGACGATCGCGGCGTTGGTCGGCCTCACCGCCTGGAACATGTCCCCCGCTATGACCACGATATTCGGGCGCGCGGCAATGATCCCGTCCACCGCGGCCTGAAACGCCTTCGCGACGTCAGCCTCGCGCTGATTGATTCCCGACGGCGTTTGTCGGTGGTACTGGCGGAAGCCGAGATGGATATCGGCGAGATGGGCGAGCAGCACGGATAGAGAATGACGGCGAA
>JBDTOH010000141.1:0-11384 GCA_039933355.1 Gemmatimonadota bacterium
GCGAGAGCGCCGTGATCGGCGGCGATCCGCAGGACCTCAAGTATCGGGGCGAAGAGACCTGGGTCGAGATCGGCGACGAAAGCGTGATCCGCGAGTTCACGACGATCAACCGGGGCACCGCCGCGTCCGGGATCACCCGGGTGGGCGAGCGCTGCTTCATCATGACTTATGTGCACCTGGCCCACGACTGCAACATCGGGAACCAGGTGACGATCGCAAACGGCACCCAGCTGGCCGGTCACGTCACGATTCACGACCGGGCGACCGTCTCGGGCCTCTGCGCCATCCACCAGTTCGGGACGATCGGGTGCTATGCGTTCGTGGGCGGCTGCTCGCGGATCAACCAGGACATCCCGCCGTACGTCAAAGCGGTCGGCAATCCGGTCGAGCTCTATGGCCTCAACACCATCGGTCTCCAGCGCGCCGGGTTCTCCGCCGCCACGATCTCGGCCCTCAAGCGACTCTATCGGCTCTTCTTCAACTCCGAGCTCAACGTTTCGCAGGCCACCGATCGGGCTCGGACCGAGCTGCCCCCACTTCCCGAGATCGAGCTCTTCCTCGACTTCGTCACCAGCTCACAGCGCGGCGTTCCGGCCTGATGGCCCAGCTCCCGATCGGCGTCATCGGGGTGGGTGCGTTAGGCCGGTATCACGCCCGGCACCTCGCGCTCGCGCCGGACGCGCAGTTGGTCGGCGTCCACGATATCGACGCGCCCCGCGGGAAGGCGATCGCCACCGAGGTGGGGTGTCGATTCTTCGGCGACGTCGATCAGCTCCTCTCCGCCGTGGAGGCGGTCACGATCGCGGTGCCGACCCCCGTGCACGCGGAGGTCGGCCTTCACGCGCTCGGCCGGAGCAAGTCGGTGCTGATGGAGAAGCCGCTCGCGACCTCGCTGGCGGAAGCCGACGAGCTCCTTGCGGCCGCGGAGCAGCATCGGGTGCAGCTCCAGGTCGGCCATATCGAGCGGTTTAACCGGGCGCTCCGCGCGGCCGAGCCATACCTCACGGACGTGAGATACTTCGAGAGCACGCGGCTCGCGCCGTTTCAGCCCCGCGGGACCGACGTCGCCGTGGTCCTCGATCTCATGATTCATGATCTCGACCTGATCCTCCACCTGACCCGGGGTGCCCGGGTCGTCGAGGTCCGCGCAAGCGGTGTGGCGGTGCTCACGCCGTTCCTCGATCTGGCGACCGCCCGGGTGGAGTTCGCCGACGGCGCGGTCGCCAACATCACATCGTCGCGAGTGGCTCGGGACCGGATCCGGAAGCTCCGCCTTTTCCAGCCTAACGGCTACCTGACGCTCGACCTCGCGGCCGGCACCGGTGAGTTTCTGCGGGTCCTCCCCGGGGACCGTCCGAACGGCGCCGCTTCGCTCGAGGAAGTGGTCGAGCGCATCCCGCTGTCGGCGCCGGAGGGTGATGCGCTCGGCTCCGAGCTCGAGAGCTTCGTGCGCTCGGTCCGCGGCGACGGCGGCGCGGTGGTCACAGGCACCGAAGGCCGGGCCGCGCTCGCGCTGGCGCTTCGGGTGACAGAGGCGGTCCAGAGACGCCCGTGACGCCGCGCATATTCATTTCCGCCGGGGAGCCGTCCGGCGATCTCCACGCCAGTCACGTCGCCCGCGCGCTCAAAGACCGGTTCCCCGATCTGACGCTCGAAGCGTTCGGCGGCCCGCACCTCCAGGAGGCCGGCGCCGTCATCCGGTATCCCATGGCGGAGTACACCGTCATGGGGCTCGCCGAGATGCTGCCCAAAATCCCAGCCCACTTTCGGCTCCTCCGCTCGGTCGAAAAGCGGTTTCGAGCCGGGGAGTTCGACCTCGCGATCCTGGTGGACTACCCGGGATTCCATCTCTGGCTCGCCGAGTCGGCGCATCGGGCCGGGGTCAAAGTGCTCTACTACATCGCGCCCCAGCTGTGGGCGTGGCGCCCCGAGCGAGCCCGGCGGTTCGCGCCGGTCGTAGACCGCCTCGCCGTCATCCTCCCCTTCGAGGAGCGGTTCTTCGCGACAGTGGGGATGCGGGCGGAGTATGTCGGCCACCCGCTCGTCGATCGCGGTCCGATCGCCGATCGCGGAGCAGCGCGGGCCGGGCTCGGCCTCCCGCCTAACGGCCGGGTGCTGGCCCTGTTTCCGGGGAGCCGGCACCAGGAGATCGAGCGCCTGTGGCCCGCGTTTCGGGACGCCGCGCTCACGCTCCTCGCGGAGGGCGCCTGTCAGACCGTGGTCGTCGCCGGAACGGCGGACGGTGTCTACGAAGATCCCGGGCCGATCCGGATCTCTCGCGGCGACCCGCAGTCGGTCTTTGCCGCGGCGAACGCGGCCCTCGCGAAGTCGGGCACCACAACGCTCGAGGCCGCGCTGGCCGATACGCCGATGGTAGTGGCGTACCGGGTCCATCCGTTCACGTCCTGGGTCGCGCGCCGGCTGATGACGGTCAAATGGATCAGCCTGGTCAACTTGATCGCCGACGCTCCCGTCGTCGACGAGCTGCTCCAGGGGGACGTCAACCTCGCAAGGCTGGTCGAAGCCGTGCGACCGCTGCTCGATCCGGACGATCCAAAGACAATCGCGCAGCGGGCCGGCCTCAAACGAGTCCGCGAGCTGGTCGGCGGGCCCGGTGCGGCGGCCCGGGTCGCCGCGATCGCCGCGGAGATGCTGGGATGAGGTGGCAGCCGGGGGCGCGGAACGTCGCGCGGATCGCCGGTCCGGTGCTCTCGCTCCTCACTCGCACATGGCGGATCGAGACCCGGAACGAGGCGAGGTGGCGGACGTTGGTCGATTCCAAACGTCCATTCCTGTTCCTGCTGTGGCACGAAGCGCTGCTCCCGCTCTTGTGGCACCACCGCCGGCAGGGCGTGTCGATTGTCGTGAGCGAGGCGCAGGATGGCCGCTACTTGGCCGAGTACGCGCTCCGGTTAGGCTACCAGGAGATCCGCGGCTCCAGCACCCGCGGCGGGGTGAGGGCGCTGCTCGGCGCGGTCCGTGCGCTGGAAGAGGGAGGTGCAGTCGCCTTCACGCCAGACGGCCCCCGCGGTCCCCGGAGGGAGATGAAGCCGGGCGCGCTCGCCGCTGCGGCCCGGAGCGGCGCGCTGGTGCTTCCGATCCACGCCGAGGCGGATCGGTCGTGGCGGCTCCGATCGTGGGACCGCTTCATGATCCCAAAGCCGTTTGCCCGGGTGCGGATCGGCTATGGCGAGCCGTTCGCCGTGACCGAAGCGGATCACCCGGCCTTGCTCCGGACCAAGCGCGCGATGGATGACCTTCTCGAGGAGCTTCGATGGCCGGACGCCGCGGCGATGGCCACCGCCTAATTCGCTGGCTCTGGACCAGCAGGCGGCCGGATGCCCGCCTCGCCCGCGCGGCGCTGGTGCCGATGGCGGGGCTGTGGCGCACGTCGATGGCGATCCGTAACCTCGGATATGACCGCGGCTGGCTCACGGTCCACGACCTGCCGCTGCCGACGGTCGCGGTCGGGAATCTCAGCGTCGGCGGCTCCGGCAAGACGCCGATCGCGGGCTGGATCGCGCACCGATATCTCGCTCGTGGAATCGTCCCGGGCATCCTCCTGCGCGGCTACGGCCAGGACGAGGTCTTGCTGCATGAGCAGGCCGAGCCCGGAGCGATCGTCGTCGCCGATCCGGATCGGGTGGCAGGCGCTCGGATGGCGGCCGGTCGCGGCGCCAAGGTCCTGGTCCTCGACGACGCCTACCAGCGGCGGGATGTGCGGCGCGACCTCAACATTTGCGTGGTAAGTGCCGAAACCTCCAAAGCGGTCCGCTGGTCGCTTCCGGCCGGCCCGTGGCGGGAGCCGCGCTCGGCCTTGAGGCGCGCGGACGCGCTGATCATCACGCGGAAGCGGGCCGACCACGGCGCCGCGGCGGAGCTCGCTGAAGCATTGGCCCCCCGCGTCGAGGGACCGGTCGCGATTCTGCACCTTGGGGTCAGCCGGTACCTCGGATTGGTGTCCGGGCGCGACCACGCGGCTTCGGAGCTGAACGGACTCCGGGTCGTCGCGGCATCGGCGATCGCCGACCCGGAGGCGTTCGTCGCCCAGACCAAGGCGACGGGCGCCCAGGTGCAGGTGGCAACTTGGCGCGACCATCACGAGTTCAGCCCTGAGGATGTCGCGTGGCTGGCCAAGGCAGCTCGAAAGGCGGATTTCGTGGTGGTGACTGAAAAGGATGCGGTGAAGCTTCGCGACCGGTGGCCGGCGAGCATTCCCGAGCCGCTGGTCGCGCGCCTGGATCTCACCTGGGAGGCGGGTGAGGCAGCCATTGCAGACCGCCTGGACGCCCTCGTCGCCCCCATCGAATCGTTGTAGCTTCTACCCCCACTTCTGACGCTCTAGGAGACCCTAATGGCGAACGGTGCGGCGCAGTCCATCCGACCGGAGCGAGACACCCACCTCGGCGGAGAGAATCCGTTCGAATCGATGATGGCGAGGTTCGATATCGCCGCCCAGAAGCTGAGCCTGGAGCCGAACATTCATCGGGTGCTGCGGCATCCGGAGAAGCAGCTGATCGTGGGCTGTCCCATTATGCGCGACAACGGGCAGGTCGAAGTGTTCACCGGCTACCGAGTCCACTACAACACCGCGCGGGGACCGGCCAAGGGCGGCATCCGGTACGATATGAACGTCACCCTCGACGAGGTCAAAGCGCTCGCGGCGTGGATGACGTGGAAGTGCGCGGTAGTCAACCTCCCGTTCGGCGGGTCCAAGGGCGGCATCATCTGCGATCCTTCGACCATGTCGATGCCAGAGCTCGAGCGGCTCACGCGCCGCTATACCTCGGCGATCATCGAGATGCTCGGGCCCGACTCCGACGTTCCTGCGCCGGACGTGAACACGAACGAGCGGATGATGGCGTGGATCATGGACACCTACTCCATGCACAAGCGCCACACGGTCACGGCCGTGGTCACCGGGAAGCCGATCGAGATGGGCGGGTCGTTAGGCCGGCGCGAGGCGACTGGTCGGGGCTGTATGATCGTGACCCGCGAGGCGCTCAAGAAGCTCAACATGCCGCTGGGCGGGACCCGGGTGGCGGTCCAGGGCTTCGGCAATGTAGGCTCGATCAGCGCCGCCCTCATGGCGGAGCTGGGGCTGACGGTGATCGCGGTGAGCGACAAGGACGGCGGGCTCTACAATCCGAAGGGTCTCAAGCTCCAGGAGCTGCTGGCCCACTCGGCAGCACGCCGGCCGCTCAAGGAATACAAAGGCGATGCGGAGCGGATCACGAACGCGGAGCTGCTCACCCTGGAGACCGATGTCCTCGTCCCGGCGGCGATGGAGAACGTGATCACCGACGACAATGCGGCCCAGATCAAGGCCAGGATCATCTGCGAAGGTGCCAACGGTCCCACCACGGCGAGCGCCGACCAGATTCTCCAGGACAAGGGCATTCTCGTCATTCCGGACATTCTCGCGAACGCGGGCGGCGTGACCGTCAGCTACTTCGAGTGGGTCCAGGACCGCGGCGGCTACTTCTGGGACGAGGAGACCGTGAACCAGCGGCTCGAGAAGATCATGGTGCAATCGTTCAACGAAGTCGTCGGCATGGCCGACAAGCACGCGGTGAGCACTCGGATCGCGGCCTACATGGTGGCGGTTGACCGGGTCGCGAAGGTTCACCGGCTCCGTGGGATGTACGCCTGACCGACCACTGTTAGGCGGGCTTGCGATGAAGACGATGGTCGCGGCCGTCGGGAAGCTCCGGCCGGCTTTTCGGGAGGCGTGCGACGAGTACCTCGCGCGCCTCCGCCGCTATGGGGAAGTGGTGGAGCGGGAGCTCAAAGAGGCGCCGGCGTCGCAATCGGCGGTGGAACAGCTTCGCGATGAGGGACGCCGCCTCCTCGACGCCATGCCGGAACGGGCGATCGTCGTGGCGCTCGACCGGCTCGGCGAGGCGTGGACCAGCGAAGAGCTGGCCACGCGGCTCGAACGGTGGCGAGTCGCCGCGCGCCCGGTGGTGCTGGCGGTGGGCGGTTCCCGCGGGCTCGACCAGCCGGTCCTCGAGCGGGCCGGTCATCGGTGGAGCCTCGGGCCGCTGACGTTGCCGCACGAGCTCGCGCGCGTGGTAGTGGTGGAGCAGTGGTACCGCGCGTGGACGATCATTCGAGGGGAGCAATATCACAAATGAGGTTCATCACGCAGCTCCGCCGATGACCGAGTGGTTCGAGGAGTGGTTCGGCGAGGAGTACCTGCAGCTGTACCCCCATCGCGACGAAACGGAGGCTGATCGGATCGTCGAGCTGATCGTTCGGACGGTCCCGGTCGAGGCGCCGGCCGTCGTGCTCGACGTGGCGTGCGGCGCGGGGCGGCACGCGCGCGCGTTCAAGCAGCGGGGCTACCGGCCGATCGGGCTCGACCTGTCCTGGCACCTCCTCCTTCGGGCTCGCGAATGCGCCCGGGTTCCTCTCGTGCGGTCGGATATCCGAGCGATGCCAATCCGGCCCGGGTCCGTGGATCTTGCGGTCAACCTCTTCACCAGCTTCGGGTACTTCGCGAGCGATGAGGAGCATCGGGACGCGCTCGGCCAGATGACCGGGACCGTGCGCCGGGGCGGCTGGTTCGTGCTCGATTTTCTCAACGCCGCCCGGGTCGCCCGGGAGCTGGTGGCGGCGGAAGCGGTGACGTTAGGCAGCGTCCGGGTGCAGGTGGACCGGTGGCTCGAGGACGACGGCCGGTACGTCTACAAGTCGATCACCGCGCCCGACCGGCGCCAGTTCATCGAACGCGTCCGGCTCTTCGACGAATCCGACCTCACCCTCATGTTGGAACAGAGCGGCTGCGTCATCCGGCACCGGTTCGGGTCGTATCAGGGCGATCCGACCGGCCCCGACGCGCCCCGGGTGATTCTCATGGGAGAGCGGGAATGACGTTACAGCTCGTCGATACTCCGCTCGGACCCGCTCCCGCCTGGCCCACGCCCCGAGCCGGCGGGTGGAATCCCGCGCTGAACGACGCCATCTACCCGGCCGCGGGGCTCGAGCCCACGCTCGAGCGGCTCGCCAAGCCTGCGGCGCTGGTGGTGACGACAGGGCAACAGCCCGGCTGGCTGACCGGACCGCTCTACACGATTCACAAAGCGCTCTCCGCCCGCGCGCTGGCCCGTTTGCTCGAACGGCGATGGAACCGTCCCGTCGTTCCGGTTTTTTGGGTCGCCGGCGACGATCACGACTTCGCCGAAGCGAGCACCGCGAGCTGGATCGGCACGGACGGTTTAGTGATGACCGATTCGCTGCCGCCGCGAGCCCCGGATGCGCCGCTCACACCGATGTATCGCGAACCGGTGCCGGCGGACGTCGCTGAGCGCCTGGCGGCCTTGGCGCAGGCATTTCCGGCGAGCGAGGCTCGCGACCAGACCATCGGCTGGTTGGCCCGCCACTATCGGGCCGGGGCTTCGATGGCGGCCGCCTTTGGCGGAGCGATCGCGGAGCTCCTGGCTCCGTTAGGCATCGTCTGCCTCGACTCCGCTCACCCGTCCGTGAAGCGGGCGGCGGCCCCGCTCATCCTCGAATCGATCCGTCGGTCGGACGCCTTGAGCAGGATCCTCACGGAACGGGCCGCGGGTCTCGAACGGGAGGGCATCGACACGGCGGTCTCGGTCGGCGGAGGCGCGACCCTCGCGTTCTTGGAGGGAGCGGCGGGCCGGGACCGGATCGTCCGCGACGCTGCCGGGCTGCTCACCAGACGGGGCCAGGAACGCCTGTCCGACGCCGACCTCGAGCGCATTGTCCGGGACGAGCCCGAGCGGCTCTCGCCTAACGTGCTGCTCCGCCCGGTCGTCGAGGCCGCCGTGCTCCCGACCGTCGCCTATCTGGCTGGTCCCGCGGAGCTCCGGTACCTCGCGCTCGCGGGCGCGCTCTACGCCCCGCTCGGGGTGATCGGCCAGTTGCCCGAGCCGCGCTGGTCGGGTGCGATTGTGGAGCCAAAGGTTTCCCGTGCGCTCGAGAAGTTTGGGGTCTCGCTCCCCGACCTGCTCGATCCCAAGGTCGATCTCGAGTCCAGGATCGCCCAGGCGGGCCTGCCGGCCTCGCTGACCGAGGCCTTCGCGACGCTCAGGGCCGGAATCGAGACCGGCTACGAGCGGGTCTCCGCCGAGATCTCGAGGGTCGACCCAACGCTCGAGCGGACGGCGGCCGGGGCGCGGGGCAACGCGCTGAACGGCCTCGCGGAGCTGGAGAAACGGGTTACCCAAGCTCAGAAACGAAAGGAATCGGAGTCGATTGCGCAGATCTCGAGGGCGCGGGCCGTCGTCTTGCCGCGAGGGGAGCCCCAGGAGCGGGTTCTCGCCGTTGTGAGCTTCCTCGGCCGGTATGGGTTTGCGATGATCGAAGAGCTCGCGGCCCACGTCGATTCGTGGTACGCGAATGCCCTTGAAGGCGGCCCAAAGACCGTCTAGACTCGGATCATGATCTTTCTCGGCGTCATCCTCCTCGTGGCCTTGATGATTCCGGTAGTGGCGATCCTGGTGGACTCTCCGATCGGACGGGCCCTCGGACGTCGACTGGAGGGCCCCGAGGCCGGGGCTCCCGGCCTCGCGGACCTCGCCAAGAAAGTCGAGCTGCTCGAGGGCGACGTCAGCGACCTGAGCCGGTCGGTCGACGCCCTTCGTGAAGAGAATCAGTTCCTCCAGAAGCTCCTCGAAGACGGCTCGAGCCGGCCTTCACTTCCGCCGCGAAACTCCCCCTGAGCGCACCGCGGCGCGGCGCCGCCGCCGTCGTAGCGGCTGGAATCCTGGCAAGCCGGCTGGCTGGACTGGTGCGACAACGGGTCATCGCGCACTTCTTCGGTCAAAGCACGATCGCCGCGGACGCGCTCGCTGCCGCGTTCCGAATCCCCAACTTCCTCCAGAACCTCTTCGGAGAAGGAGTACTGTCCGCCTCCTTCATCCCGGTCTACGCCCGCCTCAACGCGTCGGGCGACCGGGAGGCTGCGAGAAAACTGGCTGGGGCAGTGGGCAGCGTGCTCGCTCTGACGGTAACGATCATCGTGGCCATCGGTGTGACCGCGACCCCGCTGTTCGTCGATCTCATCGTCCCCGGTTTCAGGGGCGAGGGCCGTGCGCTCGCGATCGATCTGGTCCGCACGATCTTCCCGGGCGTCGGGTTCCTCGTCATGTCCGCGTGGTGCCTCGGGATCCTGAACAGTCACCGCCGGTTTCTGCTCTCGTACGCGGCACCCGTCGTGTGGAATCTGACGATCATCGCCTTCACGATCCTTCCTGCGGCCGGAACATCGAGAGAGCGGCTGGTTGTGCTGACGGCATGGGGCGCCGTCGCCGGCAGCCTGCTCCAATTCCTGGTGCAGGTGCCGACCGTGCTCCGCGTGGCGGGCACGATTCCGCTCTCACTCGGTCGTGGTCAGGCCGCCGTCCGGACCGTGTTCACCAATTTTGTTCCGGCGTTCACCAGCCGGGGCGTCGTCCAGATCAGTGCGTTCTTGGATGCGATGATCGCGAGCCTGCTCCCCGCGACGGGCGCGGTGGCCGTCATCTCGAACGCCCAGCTCCTCTACATGCTGCCGATCAGCCTGTTCGGCATGTCGGTGGCTGCGGCCGAGCTGCCCGAGCTGTCGGAGGCGGGCCTCGGGGACGAGCGGTATGAAACGCTTCGAGCCCGGCTGGCCAGGAGCTCGAGCCAGATCGCCTTCTTCGTCGTGCCGAGCGCGGTCGCCGTCGTCGCGCTCGGCGATCAGGTCGCGCGGCTCGTGTTTCAGTCCGGCGCGTTCACCGCCGCCGACGTCCGCTGGGTCTGGGTGACCCTCGGCGGCGCGGCGCTGGGGCTCGTCGCCGCCGCGTTAGGCAGGCTGCTGACGTCGGCCTATTACGCGCTGCACGACACCCGAACGCCGCTCCGCTTTGCGCTCCTTCGGGTGATCCTCACAGTCGGGCTCGGCTATCTCGCGGCGATCTACGGGCCCCGATGGCTCGGGCTCGATCCCCGCTGGGGGACCGTGGGTCTTACCGCCTCGGCCGGCGTCGCGGGGTGGGCCGAATTCCTGCTGCTCCGGCGAACGTTGATCTCACGGCTCGGCGACCTCTCCTTTCCGCGGGGTCTCCTGGTTCGTCTGTGGGGCGGGGCGGCGGGGGCGGCGGCGGCGGCATGGCTGGTGATCGCAGCGTTAGGGTTCGCCGCGACGTGGGTCGGATCGATCGTGATTCTGGCCGTATACTGCGCCGTTTATTTTAGTCTCACCCTTCTCTTCAAGGTTCCCGAGGCGGCCGACCTCGCCCGCCGGCTCCGACTGGCCCGATGACGTTCCCGAAGCTTCCCGATCAGCTGGCCCGGAGACTCGAGACCCTCCCCGACGGGCCCGGCGTTTACCTCTGGAAGGGCCGCAACGGGAACGTCCTGTACGTCGGGAAGGCGAAGAACCTGCGCTCGCGGGTCCGCAGCTATTTCATCCAGGACCATTGGGGCAGCCCGAAGAATCAGCTCCTGGTCCGGCTGATCACCGACGTCGAAACCATCGTCGTACCGAACGAGACCGAGTCGCTACTCCTCGAGAACAACCTGATTAAGGAGTACCAGCCCCGGTTCAACGTCCGGCTCAAGGACGACAAGAGCTATCCGTCGATCGCGATCACCTACGGCGAGCCGTTCCCGCGAATCCTCGTCACCAGGCGGCGCGACATTCCCGGCGCCCGCTACTGGGGCCCATACACGAACGTCGCCGAGATGCGGAGAACACTGGCGCTGGTTCGCCGGATCTTCACGGTCCGTAGCTGCACCGACGACCTTCCGGCGGAGCAACGGGAGCGACCGTGTCTCGATTTTCACATCGGCCGGTGCCGCGCGCCGTGTGTGGGCTGGCAGCACGTCGCCTCCTACCGCGAGATGATCGACGAGGTGACCCGGTTCCTCGACGGCGACACGGTGGACATGCGGACCCGGCTCCGGAGCTTGATGCAGCAGTCGGCGGAGCGGGAAGACTTCGAACGAGCCCGGGATCTCCGCGACGCGCTCAAGTGGCTCGACCAGCTCGAGACGCCGGGCTCGGTCGAGTTCCTGGGCGGTGGAGGTGCCGACGTGATCGGATACGCCAGGGACGGCGACGATGCAGTCGGCGTGCTCCTCCGCGTCAGAGAAGGAAGGATCATCTCCCGCGAGCACCGGATGCTGGAGAACCTCGAGGAGGAGGACGACCCCGCGATTCTCGCCTACTTCCTCGTCCGCTACTACGTCCCGATCGAGGGACGGGTTAGGCGGATCGTGCTCCCGTTCGAGCCGGCCGACTTCGAAGAGATCAGGTCGGTGCTTCCGGAGAGTCGTTGGAACATTCCGCACCGCGGGGTGGCGGCCCGCTGGCTCGAGCTGGCCGACCAGAATGCCCGTCACTTGCTCGAAAGCCTTCGGATCGAGTCGTTCGACACCGACGAGCG
>JBDTOH010000142.1:0-11365 GCA_039933355.1 Gemmatimonadota bacterium
GTCGCATCGACCCGGGCCCGGCGCCGGAGCCGGTCGATCGCCTTGAATCGCCCCGCCGAGATGAGCCACGGCCGCGGATTTCTGGGAATGCCGTCCCGCGGCCAAGCTTCGAGCGCCGCCGCGAACGCGTCCTGCAACGCCTCCTCCGCAACATCGAAATCACCGAGCAGGCGAATCAGCGTAGCGAGCACCCGGCGGGAGTCGGACCGGTAGATCGAGTCGATCTGCTCCCGCGCGCGGGCCGCACCGTCATCGTCGGACACGACGAGATCGCCTCTCCCGCTCACTACGCATGGTCGAATTCCATGATAGGCCGAATCTCGATCGACCCGATCTTCGCCGAGGGGATTCGAGCCGCGATCTGGATGGCGTCATTGAGATCCTTCGCGTTGATCAGATAGTAACCTCCCAGTTGCTCCTTCGTTTCGGCGAATGGACCGTCGGTGCTGGAGATCTTGCCGTGGCGGACTCTGACCGTCGTGGCCGCCTCGGTGGGCTGAAGCGCTTCGCCGCCGATGTAGTGGCCGCTCTTCTTGATCGCTTCCGTGAACCCGCCGTACTCCCCCATCATGGTATCCGAGTCGGACTTCTGCATTGCGGCCAACTTGGCCTCTTCGTCGTAGATCAGGCAGAGATATCGCATGGCTTCCTCCGGTCGATGGGCGGTGGGGATCGGTGTCGTGACATAGTCGCCAGGCCAGGCCCGAAATCGACAGGGGCTCCGGCGTCCGGTCGCCGGCTGGATGACAGGCGCAATCCAGCGAAAATACTGGCGGCTCGGGCCCCATCCAGCTGGGCCGGAGCGAGACTCTAGGTTCAGCCGGCGCTCCAGCGGTGAACCTTCGGGTGCTTGCGTTCTCCGCGGTCCTGACGGCGCTGACTTGCCTCATCTTCGCGGTGCTGCCGGCGCTTCGGACCGGCGGCCGCGGGGACCTCGGCGCGCTCCGCGAGGGGAGACGCTCGGGCGGCGGCCGGAGAGAACGGCTCCGCGCGGCCCTGGCGACGATCGAGATGGCGGCGTCGGTCGTCCTGCTCATCACTTCGGGCCTGTTAATGCGCGCGATCTGGCGGGTGCAAGAGGTGAGCCCCGGTTTTCGCACCGAGAACGTCCTAACGCTTTGAACGGCGCTCCCCCGGGACCCACGTACGATTCGCCCTCGAGCCGCCATAGCTTCTATACCCGGGTCCTCTCCGACGTCCGGGCGCTCCCCGGCGTCACGGGCGCGGGTTATGTGTCGTTCCTCCCCATGGTGATGGGCGGCGGCATTTGGGGTGTGACTCCAGCCGGACAGCCGGTCCAGGGCGAGACCCGCGACGCATCGCGGACGGCCCGCGTCCGCTTCGCGACGCCCGGGTACTTCGCGACGATGGACATTCCGATCCTCAAGGGAAGCGACCTGAGCGACGAGGACCGGGTCGACCGGCCGTTCGCGGCCGTGGTGAGCGAGTCGTTCGTGAGGCGCCAGTGGCCCGACGAGGAACCGATCGGCAAGCGGTTCACGATCGCGTTTCATGACCGCGAGGTGGTCGGCGTGGTCGGCGAGGTCCGAGTTCGTGGGCTCGAGCGTACCAGCGAGCCGCAGGTGTACCTCCCCCCGCAGCAGCAGCCGGAGGGACTCAGCAACTGCTGGCCCAAGGACCTGGTGATTCGCTCGGAGACGGCACCGGGCACACTGGCTCCGGCTGTCCGTGCGATCGTCCGCGCCGCCGACCCAGAGCAGGCGGTTTCGGATGTGCGAACCATGGCGGAGATACTGACCGAGGAGACCGCATCGCGGGCCGTGCAGCTGCGGGTGCTCGGCGCGCTCGCCGCCATCGCGTTTCTCCTCGCGGGTATTGGCATCCACGGATTGCTTTCGTTCACGGTCACGCAGCGCGCGCAGGAGATCGGCGTCCGGATGACGCTTGGCGCCAAGGCTCGCAACGTGGTGGCGATGGTCGTGGGCCAGGGAATGGTTCTCGCCCTCTCTGGGATCTTGCCCGGTGTCTTGGGCGCCTATCTTGCCGGCCGTGCGATCCAAGCAGTGCTTTTCGGCGTCCCGCCCGCGGACACGGTCACGTTCGGATCGCGCTCTGCCTTTTGATGGCGGTCGTTGGGTGCTTGGCACCGGCGCTCCGCGCGGCGCGGGTCGATCCGACCCGCGTGATGCGGGCCGAGTAGCGTTCCAGGCGGCAGGTCCGCGGTTGCGCTGCTCGGGCTCGTCGCGCTTATTGCAGCGACCTCCAAACTCCAGCGCCCGCCCAGTCGCACCTTGCATGGGTTCGCGCTGCTCCACAAACCGGCGGAGCAGTCATGAGGACATCACTTCGATTCGCATCGGCGTGTACGCTCGTTTCATGCGCGCTCGGACCCGCGGTCCGGGCGCAGAGCGGGATGTCCGCTACGCCCGCGGCGCCGCTCACGCCCGACCAGATGGTCGGTGTCGGCTCCCTACTCGTACGCGGTGAGGTGCCGCAATGGTCGGCGGATGGATCGCGTCTCATGTTCGCGAGCTCGCTCGACGGTGGACTCTGGACCGTGCCGTCGGCCGGCGGGCTCCCGCAGCGGCTCACATCGGCGGGCGCGTCGCACGCGACCTATTCACCCGACGGACAGTGGGTCGCGTTCACGTCGGAGAAGGACGGCTCGCCGGAGCTGTACCTGTGGTCGACCGAGACCGGCCGCGAAACCAAGCTGACCAAGCTCGGTGGGCGGATCATCGCGTACTCGTGGTCGCCGGACAGCCGCACGATTGCGCTCTCGGACGACCGATACGGCAGCTACGACATCTGGAAGGTCTCGGTTCCCGACGGTCGCGCGACCCGGCTGACGTCGGCCGCGAGCTATGAAGTGTTCCCGTCGTGGACTCCCGACGGCGCGACCATCGTCTACGTGCGCATCGACGACGGATGGAAAGACCACGACGTTCTCATGATGGATTCGAACGGCGGCGGGGGTCGGATTATCCTGAGCGATAAGGATTTCTTCGACTACCGCGGCGGGAGCGCATTCGGCTTCGCGATGCCGTCGCCGGACGGGAGGAGCCTTCTTTTTCGGTCGCAGCGGGCGGGATGGACGTCGTACTTCGTCGCTCCCTTGGCGGGCGGCGAGCCGCGAGCCATCGACGCCGAGGGAGCCGATCAGTCGGATGCGGCGTGGTCTCACGACGGCAAGTCGATCGCGTACCTCTCGAATCACAACGGCACGATAGCGCTCCGCGTTGTCCCCGCAGCCGGCGGGAAGCCGCGCGTCGTCGTCGATCCCAAGATGGGGGTCGTGTCCGTGCCGCAATGGTCGCCGGACGACAAGCGGATCAGCTACACGCTCGCGACCGGCAACAGTCCCGCCGACCTCTTCGTCGTCGATGTGGCGACCGGCGCCGTACAACGGCTCACCAACTCGGAGCAAGGCGGTAACATCGGCGCGCAATGGATCGTGCCGGAGAAAGTCACGTATCCGAGCACCGCCGGCCTCACGATCTCCGCCTACCTCTACCGGCCCGTCTACCTCAAGGCCGGCGAGCACGCTCCCGGTATCATGTACATCCACGGCGGGCCCACGGGCCAGTTCGACGACAACACCACCAGCCAGATTCAGCCCCAGTTCCTGGCCCAGCAGGGGTACGCGGTGCTCGCGCCTAACATCCGCGGCAGCTCCGGCTACGGGCGCAAGTTCGAAGATGCGAACAACCATTGCTGGGAGCGCTGCGACCTCGAGGACGTGCTCGCGGGCGTCGAGTACTTGAAGAAGCTGCCGTACGTGAACGCCGAGAAGATGGGAATCACCGGCATCAGCTACGGCGGCATCATGACCGGGGCCGCGGTCGCGTTTGCCCCAGGCGTGTTCCAAGCGGCGATCCCGCAGTCGGGCTACGCCGACTGGGTCCACTTCTTCGATTTCAACGAAGAGCTGGGCCACGTGAAGCTGCTCGCGTACGAGTTTGGGCCGTTCCCCGACAGCATCGCCGCCTACAAGCGGGCATCGCCGATCTATGAGGTGAAGAACGTCACGACGCCGGTTTTCATCGTGCACGGCGAAGGCGCTACGACCCCTTGGCGTCCCGGTTCGCAGCCGGTGACCGCGGGCCTCGACTTCGCGCGGGCGCTCGACCGCAACTCGAAGATCTACCGCTACAAGGCGTACCCGAACGAGGGGTTTTACATCTACCGGAAGGACAACAATCGCCAGCTGCTGATCGACATGCTGGCGTTCTTCGATCAGTTCCTGCGCGACGGCGCCGTGACCGCGCCGACTCCACTCAAGGCCGCCGCGAGCAACTGATCGGGGACGGAAGGATGGGACGGGATGGGGACCGGGGACTGGGATTGCAAAGTGAAGCGCGGCGCTTTGCAAGCGACGGAGCATTCGTGCAGTTCTCTGTTCTCCCCTCGCCTGTCCCCTCGTACGTCCCTTCTCCTATTCCGAGAGGTCCGTCGAGTACAACCCGCTCGCGGGCCCGTCACCGCGCTGGGGTGGATTCACCCTCCACCACTCTACCGCCTGGGCCTGACTCCACTCCGGTCCATCGATGGCGGCGAGCAATCGGGCAACATCCGCCGCTCCTTGAGGCCGATCTTCGGGGCGTTTCGCGAGGCACGCCAGCACGAGCCGGTCCAACGCCGGCGGCACCGGGAACTGGGCCCGCTCCGAAGGCGGCACCGGCTCGGCGTGGAGGTGCTTCGCCATGACCTGCATCGGAGCGTCTCCGACGAAGACCGGTTGGCCCGTGAGCAGGAAGTACGCGACACAGCCTAACGCGTAGAGGTCGGCCCGGCCGTCGACCGGCTCGCCGAGGATCATCTCGGGGGCCATGTAGGCCGGCGTTCCGGGCGTGAGGCCGGTGGCGGTGCCCAGCGTCTGCTCCGTGCTCGGAGCCGCCATCGACTTGACCAGACCGAAGTCGAGCACTTTGACGAAGTCGTAACGGAGCCCGAACCGCCCGATGTGAATGTTCGCGGGCTTGATGTCGCGGTGGACCAGTCCTTGGGCATGCGCCTCTTCCAGCGAGTCGCACACCTGCCGGAGAATGTGGATGGCCCGGGTCGCGAGCACCGGACCGGTTTGTCGAATCAGCTCCTCGAGGTTCACCCCGTCCAACAGCTCCATCACGAAGTAGAGCGTGCGGTCCCGGGTCACGCCAAAGTCGTAAAGCTCGACCGTATGAGGCGACCGAAGGCCGGCCGCGACCTGGGCCTCGCGCCGGAACCGCTTGACCGCGAGCTCGGCCGCCGCGCCATTCCCTCCCCCCATCATTTCGGGCCGGATGAGCTTGATCGCCGCCGGCCGAGCGAGCATGCGGTGAGTCGCGCGGTAGACCTGCCCCATCCCGCCGCTTCCGAGCAGCTCGCCCAGCTCGTAGCTGCCCATCTCCCGAGCCTTGACCACATGCTGACCCAACCTCGTCACAACGTGCGAGACGAGGACGGCGGCGCCAACCAGCAGGTAGTCGGGATAATGCATGATCAGCAGAGGGCTGAGCCCTTCGAACTGCCACCATCCCCGCTCGCGCGCGATGAGCATCCCGATCGGGTTCATCGAAACCGAGATGAAGCCGGCCACCAGAATCCGGTCGGGCGTGATCGGCACGATGGCGGAGAACAACAGCACGATCACGCCGGACCAGGTGATGGTAGGGAGGATCATCTGGCCCGCGGGGCCTACCTCCGAGTGCCAAGCCAGGCCGAGCGCGAAGGCCGTGAATACGAGGTACGCGAGCCCGAGATTCAGCAGGAAGTGGGGATCGCGGTGTTTCCTGCGCGTAAAGGCAAAGAGCAGGAGCGATGCCACTACGTTCGCACCGGCGACGATGTCCAACAAATGGGGGAGAGCCCAGTTCGGTCCTTCCTTGCGGATTGCGCGAAGCGCGAGATGCGCCAGGATCGTTCCAACCACCCACAGAACCGCCCCCATGAGAGACATGATCCCGAGCCGGTCCGCCGCCTCCCGCAACAGGTCGGGCGGAAGCGGACGCCGGCGAGGTCGTGACTCTCCGGCCCCCGCTGGGGTGGAACCCGGAATCGGATCGATCAGCTGGCGATGAGGCATGGATGGGTGACTTGAGTATAGTGGTAGTGGATGACCGGGGATCGGGGTCGGGGACTGGGGACTGGCTACTGGGACCGGGAACTGCTCGGCGACCGTCCCTCGGAGCGTCACCCGCGACGCGTCACCTATGCCCTTCATGGCTTCCGCATACCGACATATCGGCGTCAGGTTGAGATTCTCCATCAAACCTCGCTGTCACACGGCGATTTCGCTCGGGTGCTGCCTCGCGTCTGCCTGCGGTCCATCCGATCGAATTGTCCCCGGAGCCGGGCCTAAAGCGACCGCGCTCGATTCCGTGGCCATCGCCGAGCCCGACAGCCTCGAATCGTTCCTGCCGCTCCGAACGCAGGCGCTCACAGCCCGCGGTGAGCTCGTCATGGAGACCGGTTCGGCGATTCTGCATTTCGATCCCCGGGGCCGGCTGCTCAACGTGATGGGTCGGAGTGGGAGCGGGCCCGGGGAGTTCATCCGCATCTCGACGGTCATCGCGCTCCCGGGCGACTCGCTGGTCGCCGCCGTCGACGCTCGGCGCGGCCGGATCGTCATCTTCGCTCTGAGCGACGGGACGCTTCGCCGCGAGGTATCGGTGGCGCCCTTCTTCGCCGTCCAGCAATCACGGATCGTGGGCGACACCGTCGTCATGCCAGGCAAGTTGAGCGACCGGCCATTTACATCGTGGTTGCCGCGATCGGACAGCGTCTGGCGGTGGGGCGAGGCGCCCCCGATCTTCGCCAAATCCATTCAGGCCTATTCGCAGGGCGGCGAGCCGTCGATCGCACCGTTCGAGGCCGGATGGGTGGCCCTCTACCCGGCCGATGGATCGCTCTATGTCCTCCGCCACGACGGGACCCCGACCGGCGTGATTGCGCTGCCGGTCCGCCGGCGGGTCGGCGTACCTAACGACGTCGCCGAGCGCGTGGCAAAGGTCGCGAAGAGCGGGCGGTTCAGGTACGCCGCGTCGCTCGCGCTCGGCATTCACCGGCTGTCCGACGGGCGCTATCTGACCATTCACCTCGACGCGGACCCGGATCTGAACCTCAAGACGTTCGACCCGGCGAGCGGAGGTCGCGGGATCACATATTCGAACGTGCGATATTGGGTGAGCCTGCTCTCCGCGGATCTGTCCCGCGCGTGTGTCGATGGGCTCATGCCGGCTTCGGCGGACGATATCATCCTGCCAATCGTCGGCAACGACACCGTCTATCTCCTCGCGAGGACGGTCGATCCAGCCGGTCGCCTCCGTACGGTGCTGCGGTCCTACTCGGTGAGCGACGCCGGTTGCGATTGGCAGCCGACCGGAGGGTCACAACCCCCGCATCGGACGCCATGATCCGGGACGGCCCCGGTCACTTGCCTCGCAGGTGACGATCGAAGAAGGCCGCCGCTCGTTTCATGTAGTCGAGCCGGCTCGCCTCCGTCTGAATCGTGTGCGGCTCGGTCGGATAGTACATCACCTCGAACGGCTTGCCGTCTTCGATCAGCTTCTGCACCAGCCGAGCCGCATCCTGGAATTCAACGTTGTCGTCCACTAGCCCGTGGGTGATCAGCAGCGGGTCGGCGAGGCCTTTCGTATAGTAGATCGGGCTCGAGACCTTGTAGGCCTCGGGATCCTTCGCGGGCACGCCGAGGACCCGGCTGGTCCACTCGTGGGAATAGTGGGCCCAATCGGTCACCGCCGCGTTGGCGATCCCGGCCGCGAACAGCCCGGGGTGCCGGAACAACGCCATCAGCGTGAAGAAGCCGCCGTACGAAACGCCGACCACTCCGATCCGGCGCCGATCGACCCCGCGCTCGCGAACCAGGTAGTCGATCGCGGGGATCACGCCGTCGACGTCCTTCTGCCCCATCGATCGATAGATGTCGGTTCGGTAATCCCGTCCATAACCCGCGCCACCCCGATAGTCGAAATCCATGACGGTGTAGCCCTGTTCGAGCAGATAGTGAATCGTCCCGACGTGAAGCGCGTAACCGTAGACCGACCAGCCGTGATGGGTGAACTGCCGATAGCCGCCGCCATGCACGTGGACGACCGCGGCGTGCTCCTTGTTAGGCTTTGCGGGCGAATAGATGGCCGCCCACACCGGCTTTCCGTCGGGATGGGTCACCGACACGATCGCAGGCCGGACGAAGCGGTGGCGGAAGAAGGCGTCCGTGCCGCTCGCGGTGACCCGAGCCGGCGGGGTGCCGGCCGCCGCGTCGCGGAGGAAGAGATCCGGGAGCTCGGTCGCGTTGCCGTAGAGGTCGGCGAACCGGCGGCCGTCGGGCGCGAGTGCGCCGATGTGGCGGCCGGGGCTCTCGGTGAGTTGGATCAGGTCGCCACCGGCAGCCGGCAAGAGATAGAGGTGGTCGTCGGCTGGGCTCGTCTTGCTCGTGCCCAAGAGCCAAGTCGTTCGATCGCGGGACAGCTCCGCGCTGCGCACCTCCCAAGGGCCCGATGTGAGCGGCCGAACTTCGCCGCCCGGCTCGATCAGATAGAGATGGCTCCAGCCCGAGCGCTCCGACGCGAATGCGATCCGGCCCCCAGGCAGCCATTCCAAGAACGTGGGCCCGCCCTCGTTGGAGAGTACCGGCGGTCCACCCAACCAGGCGTCATCGTGATCGTGGGCCAGCACGCGGGTTCGCCCCGTGCCGGGATCGAGATCCGCGATCCACAGGTCGTGCCAATCAGCGGACGCCAGCTGGACCACAGCGCGATCGTTCTCGACGCTCCAGACGAGTCCGTGCGGAACCGTCTCCCTGCCTCCAGCCTCGGGCAGGTCGACCCAGGTGATCTGCACGCTGTCCGGATCGACCGCCGGATCGACGCGAACGATCCCCATCCGGAGGCGGTCCTGAGGCTCACCGACCTTGCCTCTGGAGAGTTTGGGCTCTGCGTAACCCGAAGCGGCCACGTAGTCGAGGTACGACGTGGTCGCTCGCGGCGAAGCCGGTGTTCGAGCCACAAAGGTGACAAACCGGCCGTTAGGCGAGAGCTGAAGACTTTCGAGGACCACTCCCGGCACCACCGGAATCGCCTGAGCCCACCCGGTAACGAGCCGCGCGCGCGCCGCCGCGGCCGTCCGCCGGTCGAGATCGTCGCGGACGCGGCCAAACAGGTCCCGTTGCTGGCCGGCGAGCCAGCGCCGCGCCTCGCCCGCGGCCGCCGGATCGCGGGCATGCTTGCGGGTAACCTGCCGGAGCCGACCGGCCCGGATGTCGTAGCTCAACAGGTCCTCGCCGGCGGTGAACTGAACCGAGGAGCCGTCGCCGGCGACGAGGGCCGGACCTAACGACTGTCCCAGCGAGGCGACCGCGCGGACGGCCCCCCCGGCCTCGTCAGCCAGATAGACATAGAGGGAGCCCTGCGACGTCCACGCCGTCACCCGCCTATCGCGACTCGAGCTGGGATACCGGTCTGGAATCGGCTCATCGGGCTTCGCCTCGCGCGCAGCCTTGCCGTCTCGGCCCGTGAAGAACCAGGGGTCCGCATCGGGGTCCTGACCCACAGTCGGCTTCTGATTCCACCGGAAATAGACGCCGGATCCATCCACCGCCCAGCGAACGTCGCGGGGCTCGAGGCCGATCCATCGGTCGTCGTGCGATGCGTCCTCGAGTGTGAATGGAAGCCGAGCGCCCGCCGTTTCGCGGGTCAGCGCCGACTGGCGGAGCGGGGTCGGCGTCTGTGCGGCGGCTGGGACCACGCCAAGCACCACCGCAGCCATGAGCGGGAACGAACGGATCATCAGGGAGGGCTCCGGAAGGAAACGTCGAACAGAACCTAGGGCCGCCGAAGCGAGGCGACAAGCAGAGGCTAAGGCGCTCGCCCACTTGGCAAGGTTGACGGAGTGCCTCATGCTCCCCTACTCTGCAGGCGCCCACCGCTCCTCGTAAGCCACTCGCTGCCGCACGAAGCCCCGCCACGTTTGGGCTTGGAGGCACCCCATGCTCGCTCGATCCATGTCGCTGGTCGCCGTTCTTCTTGCCGCCGCTTCGCGCGCCGGCGCAGCGCAAGCCACCACCGCGGAACTCGACGCGATCGCCAAGCGAGTCGTCGCCGACGAGCATATCGTCGGCGCATCGGTGCTGGTCGCTCGCGGGACCCAGATCCTCCTGCACAAGGGCTACGGCTTCGCCGACCTGGGCCTCGAAGCGGCGACCAAACCGGAGACCGTCTACCACATCGTCGGGCCGATGCTGCCGTTCACGGGCGTCGCGGTGATGCAGCTGATCGAACAGGGTAAGCTGTCGCTGGACGATGAGCTGGCCAAGTACGTGCCGGAGTTCCCGCTCCAAGGCCGCCGAGTCACGGTCCGGCAACTCCTCGACCACACGTCCGGAGTCGTGGACTATCACTACCTGGGCGATCCGATCGAGGCGACGAGCCGGATTCCCAAAGCGCTCGACGAAGTGATGGCGCTCTATGCGGGCAAGAAGTGGGTGAACGAGCCCGGCATGAAGTGGGACTGGTCGATATCCGGATTCCAGCTCCTGGTCACAATCATCGAGCGCGTGTCGGGCCAGCGCTTCGCCGACTACGTGCAAACGCATCTCTTCACGCCGGCCGGCCTCGCATCGACCAGCTACTGCGACGACTACGGTGTCGTGCGCGGCCTCTCGCATTCCTACCGGCGCTCCGGTGGCAGCGTCGTGCCGGCCAACGAGAACGACATGGCGTACAATGCCGATCTCAGAATCTGCAGCACCGTCGGCGACTTCCACCGGTTGTGGACCGCGCTCCGGGCCGGCAAGCTGCTCAAGCCCGAGACCTTCAAGCTGATGGCGACGGCCGAGGGAGCTGGAGCACGGCAAAACCCGCAAGACCCGAAGGCGCAGTACGGCCTCGCCCTCACGATCAATCACGAGGGCGATCATCGCCGCTTCGGGCAGCACGGCTCGCTCTTCGGATACAGCGGAAGCCTGTACGAATACCCCGACGACAACCTCACGATCGTCGTGCTGACCAACACCGAGGGACAAAACGCGTTCGCGATCACTCGCGCGCTCAGCCGCGCCGTGCTCGGCCTCCCCGCCCTTCCGGCCGCCACTCGGCCACCGGAGCGAACCATTGCCGACGCCGCGATCTCGCCCGCGGAGAGGACCCAGCTCGACGGGACATATTTGCTCAAGCTCGACCGGCTCACTCCCGAGCTGCACGATTCCTATGCCCAGTACGAGCGCACCTATCGAGTCTTCGACGAAAACGGACGGTTGATGATCCAGACGTTAGGCGAAGGCCCCGAGCGGCTCCTCAAGCAGGAGGACGGCACCTTCGCGCTCCGGTCGCAGCCGAGACGGCGAATCTCATTCTCGATGGAGGGCGGGCGCGCGACCGGGCTCAAGCTCGACCCGCAAGGATCCGGG